>NZ_JBNNJZ010000096.1:0-21029 GCF_050270335.1 Streptomyces sp. NPDC059900 | reverse complement strand
GACGGTTATGGCCCGGCCCTACCCCGAAACTCACGCTCCGTGACGGGTGATGGTCACTATGGCCCACTGGCGCCTCCCTCCGTGTGGGGTTGATCGGAGTAGGCGGTAGATGACCAGGCCTGACCCCGAAGTGCGGTGACAGGAGCGGCTTGCACGGAGAAACGGGCATCTCACGACATCCGCGGGACCGGCGCCGTGACGGAGAGCAGACTCACGAACGGTAAGCAGCGACGGCCGGGCCCAAAAGTCCGCGCGTCCGGGCGGGGAGGCCACCATGCGTGAATCCGTGCAAGGCAGACAGGGCGGAAACCTGCCGGACGAGACGACGAGCTTCGTCGGACGCGGGGCCGAACTGCGGGCCATCGCACAAGCCGTCTCCCAAGTCCGGCTGGTGACGCTGACCGGCGTGGGCGGCGTGGGCAAGACCCGCCTGGCACAGCGCGCCGGAGCCGAACTGCGGGACGGCTTCCCCGACGGGGTGTGGCTGGTCGGCCTCGCCCAGCTGAGCGAACCGGCCCTCCTGCCCCTCGCCCTGTACGAGGCCCTGCGCCTTGCCGACCAGAGCACCCGGACCGCGAGCGAGGTGGTGGTCGACTGGCTGGCCGACAAGAGGCTGCTGCTGATCCTGGACTGCTGCGAACATCTGACCGCCGACTGCGCCGACTTCGTACGAACCCTGCTGGTCACCGCCCCCGGAGTACGCGTCCTGGCGACCAGCCGCCGCCCCCTGGCCCTGCGGGGAGAACAGCCGATCGTCGTTCCTCCGCTGCCTGTCGACGCCGGCGGCACACAACCCTCCGACGCATCACTGCTGTTCATGGAACGCGCGGGTGTCACCAGGGAGGACGGCACAGCGGTGGCGGAGATCTGCGCGCACCTGGAGGGCATCCCCCTCGCCATCGAACTGGCCGCCGCCCGCCTGCCCGAGATGGACCTCGACGCACTGCGCCGGCGCCTGCACGCCCGCTACGAAACGCTCGGCCACCCCTCTCCGGGCATGTGGCACGGCGAGAGCGACCCCCGGCACCTGACCCTGCGCACGGCCATCGGCTGGAGCCACGAACTGTGCACTCCGCAGGAGCGGCTTGCCTGGGCCCGCCTCTCCGTGTTCGCCGACGGCTTCGAGCTGGAGGCGGCCGAACTGGTCTGCGCCGGGGGCCCGCTGGGCAGCGCACAGATCGGCGGGCTCCTCTCCGCGCTGGTGGACAAGTCGCTCCTGCGATCGACGAAGACCCGGCGCGGCCTGCGCTACTCGATGCTGGACACCGTCCGGGAGTACGGCGAGGACTGGCTGCGGAACCTCGGCGAGGAACGACTCCTTTCGGAGCGGCACCGGGACTACTACCGCTGGCTCGCCCGCACCGGCGGCCGGCAGTGGGCGGGACCCGACCAGGTGGCCTGGTACGAGCGTTGCACGGCCGAGCACGCCAACCTGCGTGCGGCCCTCGAGAGCTGCCTGGCCGACGCGGACCCGCGCGACAGCCTGGAGATGACCGGCAGTCTGTGGTTCTTCTGGTTCTGCTGCGGCTTCCAGCGCGAAGGCCGCCACTACCTGGACCGTGCCCTCGCCAAGTCCCCTTGTCCCGGCCCGGGACCCGGCCCCGGGCCGGAACGCTTCTGGGCCCTGTGGACCCAGGGCGTGGTGGCCTTCACGCAGGGCGACCTCGAAACCACCGGCCGGCTGGTGGACCTCTGCAATCCGCTGGCGGACCGGCTCGGCGATCCGGCGGCGGTCGACGCCGCCCGCTACCTCGAAGGGACCTGGCTGACGCTGAGCGGCCGGTCGGCGCATGCGCTCGGCGTTGTCGCACCAGCGGCCGGTTCGCCCGGCTGCGGCGGCGGTTCACCCGCCGTCAAACTCCTCCTGCTCTCCACCGTGACCTTCGCCCATCTCCGTCTCGGCGACTTCGACCGGGCCGCCGTGGCCGCCGCCACCCTGCACGAGGAGTGCGAGCGGCACGGCGAGCAGTGGATGCGCAGTTTCGCCTTCTACCTGCTGGCCGGAACCGCTCTCGGCAACGGCGACCCGTCCTCGGCGGTGCGGCACGCCCGCGACGGCCTGGCGATCAAATGGCGGCTCCACGACATCCTCGGTGCCGCCCTGAGCGTCGACATGCTGACCTCGGCCATGGACGACCCCGAGCAGACCGCGCGGCTGCTCGGGATCTCCGATGTGCTGTGGCGCTCCGTCGGCGTCGCTCAGCTGGGAAATCTGGACCTCGTGACCGCCCGCCGGGCCTGCGAGCGCCGGGTCCGCGACACCATCGGCGACCTGGCGTACGAGGCCGCCTTCCGCAAAGGCCTGGAGACCGGCATCGACGAGGGCATCGCCTATGCCCTGGCAACGCCCGAGGGCGGCACCCCTTCGTGAGAAGGAGTGCCGCCCTCGGTACGTACGGGACGTCGATCAACCAGAGGTCGATCAGAAGTCCATGTCACCGCCCGGCATGCCGCCGCCGGCCGGGGCAGCGCCCGCCTTCTCCGGCTTGTCGGCGATGACGGCCTCGGTGGTGAGGAACAGCGCGGCGATGGACGCGGCGTTCTGCAGGGCAGAGCGCGTGACCTTCGCCGGGTCGAGGATGCCCTCGGCGATCATGTCGACGTACTCACCGGTCGCGGCGTTCAGGCCGTGGCCGACGGTGAGGTTGCGGACCTTCTCGACGACGACGCCGCCCTCAAGGCCGCCGTTGACGGCGATCTGCTTGAGCGGGGCCTCCAGGGCGAGCTTCACGGCGTTGGCGCCGGTCGCCTCGTCACCCTCGAGCTCCAGCTTCTCGAAGACGGCGGCGGCCTGCAGCAGCGCCACGCCACCACCGGCGACGATGCCCTCTTCGACGGCCGCCTTCGCGTTGCGAACGGCGTCCTCGATGCGGTGCTTGCGCTCCTTGAGCTCGACCTCGGTCGCGGCACCGGCCTTGATGACCGCAACACCGCCGGCGAGCTTCGCCAGGCGCTCCTGCAGCTTCTCGCGGTCGTAGTCGCTGTCCGAGTTCTCGATCTCGGCGCGGATCTGGTTGACGCGACCCTGGACCTGGTCGCTCTCGCCGGAGCCGTCGACGATCGTGGTCTCGTCCTTGGTGATGACGACCTTGCGGGCGCGGCCGAGCAGGTCGAGACCGGCGTTCTCCAGCTTGAGGCCGACCTCCTCGGAGATGACGGTGCCACCGGTGAGGATGGCGATGTCGCCGAGCATGGCCTTGCGGCGGTCACCGAAGCCGGGCGCCTTGACGGCGACGGACTTGAAGGTGCCACGGATCTTGTTGACGACCAGGGTCGACAGGGCCTCGCCCTCGACGTCCTCGGCGATGATCAGCAGCGGCTTGCCGGACTGCATGACCTTCTCGAGGAGCGGAAGGAGGTCCTTCACGTTCGAGATCTTCGAGTTCACGATCAGGATGTACGGGTCGTCGAGCGACGCCTCCATACGCTCCATGTCCGTGGCGAAGTACGCCGAGATGTAGCCCTTGTCGAAGCGCATGCCCTCGGTGAGCTCAAGCTCGAGCCCGAAGGTCTGCGACTCCTCGACGGTGATGACGCCTTCCTTGCCGACCTTGTCCATGGCCTCGGCGATGAGCTCGCCGATCTGGGTGTCGGCGGCGGAGATGGAGGCGGTCGAAGCGATCTGCTCCTTGGTCTCCACGTCCTTGGCCTGCTCGAGCAGGGCGCCCGAGACGGCCTCGACGGCCTTCTCGATGCCGCGCTTGAGGGCCATCGGGTTGGCACCGGCGGCTACGTTGCGCAGGCCCTCGCGGACCAGCGCCTGCGCCAGGACGGTCGCGGTCGTCGTGCCGTCACCGGCGACGTCGTCCGTCTTCTTCGCGACCTCCTTGACCAGCTCGGCGCCGATCTTCTCGTACGGGTCCTCGAGCTCGATCTCCTTGGCGATGGAAACACCATCGTTGGTGATCGTGGGGGCACCCCACTTCTTCTCGAGGACGACGTTGCGACCCTTGGGGCCCAGGGTCACCTTGACGGCGTCGGCGAGCTGGTTCATGCCGCGCTCGAGGCCGCGCCGTGCCTCCTCGTCGAACGCGATGATCTTGGCCATGTGAAGTGGTCCTCCCGGACAGGGGTGGCATGCTCCGGATCGCATCGGTGCCCGCGACGGACGGCCTGCAAGCCTTGTGGTTCCTTGCCCCACCCGGCCTGCGGGCCTCACCGACCCGATCCAAGTTCTGTCACTCTCACTCGGAGAGTGCTAAGCCCAATGATTAGCACTCGACCCCTGCGAGTGCAAGCGCCTCTAGTGGATCCCGGACGTACGGAGGGGGCGCGCGTCCAGGGCGCGGTGCGGCGCACACGCCCGGACGCACGAGGGGCCCGTACCCCTGTCGGGATACGGGCCCCTCGTCACTCGCTAAGTCACTGGTCGATCGCGCCGAGATCAGACGGCGAGCTTGACCATGTCCGCCTGCGGACCCTTCTGGCCCTGCGAGATCTCGAACTCAACTCGCTGACCTTCTTCAAGGGTGCGGTAGCCGTCCATCTGGATCGCGCTGTAGTGGACGAATACATCCGCACCACCGTCGACCGCGATGAAGCCGTACCCCTTCTCCGCGTTGAACCACTTGACGGTGCCCTGAGCCATGCCTAACTCCCCTATTACTGGCCCTTGCACGGACCCGCACTTCGCGGACCCGGGTCAGACCTCACCCCCCCAATGGGTTGTGGAGGCGTGCGCCGGAACGCGTCGACCGCGGCTGAATGTATCTGTCCAACTGCCCTCTGCAACAGGTCAATCAGACGAGAATTCTGGGCACGCCTGATCGGAAATATGCGGAGGATTTACCGGAGTTCAGGGCAAGTCGGGCCGGACAAATGCCACGAGAGGGGCAAATGGGCAGTGCACTTTGGCTGCTTCTTGTCGCCCTCAGGGCGACTTCGTATATGCGCTCGGCACAAACGGGGAAGCTCGCTTCCCAACTGTACCGTGCTCAACCACATGGAATTGCCCCCTCCACTTCTCTCGCGGAGGGGGCAAAGCCGATTACGCAGGGTATTTCTTTAAAGAATCAACCACCGGCGACGGCGGGAATGATCGAGATGCCGGCGCCGTCCGGCGTCGCGGTCTCCAGACCCTGCTCGAAGCGGACGTCGTCGTCGTTCACGTAGACGTTCACGAAGCGCCGCAGCTTGCCCTGGTCGTCCAGGACGCGGGCCGCGATACCGGCGTGGTTCTTCTCCAGGTCGGCAATGACCTCGGAGAGGTTCGCCCCCTCGGCGGCGACCTCGGACTGACCGCCGGTGTAGGTGCGGAGAATGGTGGGGATACGAACGTTCACGCTCATGGGGATCACCTCGGTAGTTCGGGGGCGTGGGGCGCCCCGTCAGGGGCGCGGGGAACTGCGCGACCAGCCACGACGGTCCGCAGACGGAGGAAGGCTCAGGCCCTGCGGCGGTTAACCGGCAAGACCCGCGGCGCGAAACGCGTCAAGGTTGGGCTTGATCGTCGCGGTCGCCTGAGAGGTCTCGGCAACAGCGTCCAGGGTCTTGAGGCCATCACCGGTGTTCAGCACCACGGTGGTGAGCGCCGGGTCGATGAGACCGGCCTCGATCAGCTTCTTCGTGACGCCCACCGTCACACCGCCCGCGGTCTCCGCGAAGATGCCCTCGGTCCGCGCGAGCAGCTTGATCGCGTCGACGACCTGCTCGTCGTTCACGTCCTCCACCGCACCGCCCGTACGGCGCGCGATGTCCAGGACGTACGGCCCGTCGGCGGGGTTGCCGATGGCGAGCGACTTGGCGATGGTGTCCGGCTTCTGCGGGCGCACGACGTCGTGCCCGGCCTTGAAGGCGGTGGACACCGGCGAGCACCCCTCGGCCTGCGCTCCGAAGATCTTGTAGGGCTTGTCCTCGACGAGCCCGAGCTTGATGAGCTCCTTGAGGCCCTTGTCGATCTTCGTGAGCTGCGATCCGGAGGCGATCGGGATGACCAGCTGGTCGGGAAGGACCCACCCCAGCTGCTCGCAGATCTCGTACGCGAGGGTCTTGGAACCCTCGCCGTAGTACGGCCGCAGGTTCACGTTCACGAAGCCCCAGCCCTCGCCCAGCGGGTCGCCGATGAGCTCGGAGCAGAAGCGGTTCACGTCGTCGTAGTTGCCCTCGATGCCGACGAGCTCGCCGCCGTACACCGCGGCCATGACGACCTTGCCCTGCTCCAGGTCGTGCGGGATGAACACGCAGGAACGGAAGCCGGCGCGGGCCGCGGCGGCACCGACGGCGCCCGCGAGGTTGCCGGTGGAGGAGCAGGAGAGCGTGGTGAAGCCGAAGGCGCGGGCGGCCTCGATGGCCTGCGCCACGACGCGGTCCTTGAAGGAGTGCGTCGGGTTGCCGGAGTCGTCCTTGACGAACAGCTTGCCCTGCTCGACGCCGAGCTCGCGGGCGAGGTTGTCGGCCTTGACGAGCTTGGTCCAACCGGGGTTGATGTTGGGCTTCTCGGCGACGTCCGCCGGGACGGGAAGGAGCGGGGCGTAGCGCCAGATGTTGTCCGGGCCGGACTCGATCTGCTTGCGCAGCGCCTCGGGGTCACCGGTCGGCAGGTCGTACGCGACTTCGAGCGGGCCGAAACAGGCCTGGCAGGCGAAGATCGGGCCGAGCGGGTAGAGCTCGCCGCACTCGCGGCAGGAGAGGCCGGACGCGGGGCCGAGGTCCACAGAACCCGTGGACGTCGTGGTGGAGGGGGTGGTGTCGTTCGTTGCGACAGTCTGCGCAGCCATGGAGGCGAGGCCCTTTCTCCTCATCTTCCTCGCGACGCATCTCGCCGCGAGACGGAATTGGCACCTTCCCCACCGAGACCTCGCGTGCGCGGTCGGCGGGATGGTTGCCGGGGCTTCAACGGGCCGTATCCCTCTGCCCCTCTGGATGAGCGGTATGGCGCCGGGCTTCAGGGGCCCGGGGCATTTGTTGCGCGATGACCCCGGCATGCGATGGTCATCGGCGTTGTTCAAGACTGTAACCGACGGCCTGGACCCTTGAGATAGTCGTCCGAACCGCGAGATGGATCACATGTAGGCCACACACAGGAGGAGCCCCCCGTGCTGGAAGAGGCCGAGCGCTGGCTGACCAGGCGTTCCTGGTCTGTTGCCGACCGCCCGCTCAGCGCGCTCGTCGCCGCCAAACGGGCGTCGGGAGCCTCGGTGAGTGTCGTCCTGCCCGCGCTCGACGAGGAGGCGACGGTCGGCGAGATCGTCGCCGAGATCCGCCGCGAGCTGGTCGAGAAGGCCGCCCTCGTCGACGAACTCGTGGTGATCGACTCCGGCTCCGCCGACCGCACGGCCGAGGTCGCCGGGGCGGCGGGCGCGCGGGTCGTGCACCGGGACGAGATCCTGCCGCGCATCCCGGCCGTGCCCGGCAAGGGCGAGGTCCTGTGGCGCTCGCTCCTGGTGACCGGCGGCGACATCGTCGCGTTCGTCGACGCGGACCTGAGGGAGTTCTCGGCGGACTTCGTGACGGGGATCGTGGGCCCGCTCCTGACCGAGCCCGACGTGGACTTCGTGAAGGCGATGTACGACCGCCCGCTGGCCGGGACCGACGACCAGGGCGGCCGGGTCACCGAGCTGATGGCGCGCCCGCTGCTCAACATGCACTGGCCCCAACTCGCCGGATTCGTGCAGCCGCTGGGCGGGGAGTACGCGGCGCGCCGGTCCCTCCTTGAGCGGTTGCCGTTCCCCGTCGGGTACGGCGTGGAGCTCGGGCTGCTCGTCGACGCGCTGCACACCGTGGGCCTCGACGCGCTCGCGCAGGTCGACGTCGGGGTGCGCAAGCACCGCCACCAGGACGGGCAGGCGCTCGGCCGGATGGCCGCGGCGATCTACCGGACGGCACAGCTGCGCCTGGCGCGCGGCCATCTCGTACGCCCCGAGCTCATACAGTTCGAACGGGGCGAGCAGGGGTTCGAGCCGCGGACCCATTCGGTCGACACGGAGGAGCGCCCGCCGATGTCCGGCGTCGCGGAGTACACGGCACGCCGCGTGGCGTAACCACTCATCGCCGGGCATTTTGTCTACATTCCCCACTTATGTGGCAAAGACATGCAGTGGGAAGCGCGCGACGCAACGGTCGCATGACCATGGCCACGGTCGGCCTCATGGCAGGACTGCTCGGCGCCGCGGCCGCGCCTGCCTCCGCCGCCCCGGCCGCGGAGGTGCGTCACGGCGCATCGTCGTACGCGAACACCAGGACCGTCGACCGCATCGAACTCACCCCCGCGGACGAGCAGCACAGCGGCCGCGGACAGCTGGCCGACAGCGGCAGCAACTCGGACACGATGCTGTACGCGGGCCTCGCGATCTCCCTGTGCGTCCTGGGCGCGCTCGCGGTGGCGGCGGCACGGAGCAGACGGAACTAGGCCCTTGTCCCTGAACGTATACGGCCGGGTCATCGCGGTCCGGCCGTACGTTTGAGCCCTTCCCGGAAGGGCTAGGTTGCGCACATGGTCTCCGAGCACGCCGCAGCCCAGGTCCTCGTCGCGTCCAACCGCGGCCCCGTCTCGTACGCCCTGGAGGAGAACGGGGAGCTGACGGCCAAGCGGGGCGGCGGCGGACTCGTCTCCGGGCTCAGCGCGATCGGCGACTCCGAGGCCGCGCTGTGGGTGTGCGCGGCACTGGGCGACGGCGACCGGGAGGCCGTGCGGCGCGGGGTCGGCGAGCCCGGCGTGCGGATGCTCGACATCGACGCGGGTTCGCACGAGGGGGTGCACGCCGACGCGTACAACGGAATCGCGAACTCGGTCCTGTGGTTCGTCCACCACATGCTGTACCAGACGCCGCTCGAACCGGCCTTCGGCCCGGAGTTCCGCGCACAGTGGGCGTCGTACGAGACCTACAACCGCGCCTTCGCCGAGGCGCTCGCCGAGAGCGCGGCCGGGGGCGCTGCGGTCCTCGTCCAGGACTACCACCTGGCCCTGGTGCCGGGGATGCTGCGCGAGCTGCGCCCCGACCTGCGCATCGGCCACTTCTCGCACACGCCGTGGGCGCCGGTGGACTACTTCCGGATGCTGCCGGACGACGTCGCCGAGCAGCTGCTCCGCGGCATCCTGGGCGCCGACCGGGCGGCGTTCCTGACGGGGCGGTGGGCGGACGCGTTCAGCGACTGCTGCGTCGCGCTCCTCGGGGGCACGTCGGGGACGCGGATCGGGGTGCACGGGCTCGGGGCCGACGCGGACTTCCTGCGGGAGCGGTCGCGGCGGGAGGACGTGGAGGAGCGGCTCGTCGCGCTGCGGGAGCAGATCGGGGGCTCCGGTTCCGGGGACGGCGATCGGAAGGTGATCGTCCGGGTCGACCGGACCGAGCTCTCCAAGAACATTGTGCGGGGCTTGCAGGCGTACCGGGAGCTGCTCGCCACGCGGCCCGAGTGGCGGGAGCGGGTCGTGCATGTCGCGTTCGCGTATCCGTCGCGGCAGGATCTCGCGGTGTACCGCGACTACACCGCCTCCGTGCAGAGGCTGGCGGACGAGATCAACTCCGAGTTCGGGGTGGAGGGTTGGACGCCGGTCGTCCTGCACGTGAAGGACGACTTCGCGCGCTCGCTCGCGGCGTACCGTCTCGCCGACGTGGCCCTGGTGAACCCCATCCGGGACGGGATGAACCTGGTGGCCAAGGAGGTTCCGGTCGTCTCCGACGAGGGGTGCGCGCTGGTCCTCTCCCGGGAGGCGGGGGCGTACGAGGAGTTGGGCGAGGATGCGGTGGTGGTGAATCCGTATGACGTGACGGCTACGGCTGCCGCCCTGCATACGGCGCTGACGATGCCTCTGGCGGAGCGCGCGGAACGCACGAAGCGCCTCGCCGCGGCGGCCACGGCCCTCCCCCCGGCCCAGTGGTTCCTGGACCAGCTCCGCGCCCTGGGGTAAGGAATTTTCCCCAACCCCGCCCCTTCCCGGCTGCATCCATTGGCGGCTGCGCCGCGCAGGGGGCTCCGCCCCCAGACCCCCGGTCCTCAATCGCCGGACGGCTGAAAGATCACCCCGGACCGGCGGATATCTCAGCCCGTCCGGCGTTTGAGGACGAACTCGGCGGAGCCGGTGATGACGGCACGCAAGGCCCTCGCGCCGGCGAGTTAGCGGGAAGGGGCGGGGTTGGGGACTAATCCTTGCGGTCAGGACAGCCGGGCGGCGATTGCTGACAGCAGGGTCACGACCCCCTCGGGGCCGTCCACCACGAGGTCCGCCCGCTCGGCAAGCTCCACCACCTCCGAGCTGCCACTGCACACCAACAGCCCCCGCACCTGATCAGAACGCAGCTTCTCCACCGCCGCGAAAGCGGGAAGGTCACCCAGATCGTCCCCCGCGTAGAGGACACTCTCCGCGCCCACCTCACGGACGTACTCAGCAAGGGCAACCCCCTTGTCCATCCCCGGCGGACGCAACTCAAGGACAAGCCGCCCCGGTTCGACGATCAGACCGTGGCGGGACGCCAGCTCCGCGAGCGGATCGCGCAACGCCTCGAACGCGGCCTGCGGATCCCGCGCCCGGCGGGTATGGACGGCGACCGCCCGCCCCTTCTCCTCGATCCAGGTACCGCGCCACGCCCCGATCCCGTCCAGGAACCCGGGCAACTCGGCCCGCACGGCCGCCACCCCGGGGTGCGGATCAGCCGCATGAACCGCAGAGGACACCGCGTCCCAGCGCTCGGCACCGTAATGCCCGAGCACGACGAGGTGTTCGAGCCCCGGCACCCCCGCAAGGCCGCCGTACCGCACCGCGACTCCCGCGGGCCGCCCCGTCACCACCGCGACGGACCGCACCTTCGGCGCGAGCGCGGCGAGGGCGGGAACGGCGCCGGGATGGGCGCGGGCCTGCTCGGGATCGGGCACGATCGCCGCGAGCGTGCCGTCGAAGTCGAGCGCGATCACAGCCTTCCCGGGCCGCGCGAGAAGCGCGGCAAGACCCTCGCGCCCGGCGGGAGTCACGGGCTCGGGCAGCTCGGAAGAGTACTCGGGGTCACCCATGCGCCAGACCCTACGCCCGCCCCTGCGCTCAACGCTCCCCGCGCCGGGACTCCCTGACCCGCCGGAGCCGGTTGACGGTCACCGGATCGTGCGCGAGGGCGCGTGGGTCGTCGAGCAGGGCGTTCAGGAGCTGGTAGTAGCGGACCGGCACCAGACCGAGCTGCTCGCGGACGGCGCGCTCCTTGGCTCCGGGACCGGCCGCCCAGTCCCGCCGCTCCAGGGCGAGGATCGCGCGATCACGCTCGGAGAGGCCGGTGTCCGGGAAAGCGTCGTCCGTGCCATGGCTCATGCCCGACACGCTATTCCGAGTTCTCCTCGGTCGCCGCCTTGGACTGGATCTGGCTCAGGATCGACTGCGGATTGCCGTTCGGGCCGACGGCCTTGCCGATGTATTTCTTGACCTCGACGGAGACCTGCGCCCAGGACGTCTTGCCCACGGGGTACAGCTGCGAGGTGGGCAGCTCGTCGAGGAACTCGGCGAGCGCCTTGTCGTTCTTGTTGCCCGTCATCTCCTGCGCGGCGGAGGTGGTCACGGGCAGCAGGTCGTACTCGCGGGAGAAGTCCAGGACGTTCTTCGTGCTGTAGGCGAAGTCGAGGAACTTGCCGATCTCCTCGCGGTTGCCGTGCTGCTTGAAGGCCATCATCCAGTCGGCGACGCCCATCGTGGCCTGCGCGTGGCCGTTCACGCCGGGCATCGGCACCATGCCGTACTTCACGCCCTTCTTCGCGGCCATCTGCATCAGCGTGGGGTGGCCGTTGAGCATGCCCACGTCGCCACGCGTGAAGGCGGCGAAGGCCTCGGCGCGGTCGAGTTCGGCGGGCGGCGTGGCGCCGGTCAGGCCCTTGCCGACGAGATCGTCCTTCAGCCAGGTGAAGGTCTTCACGTTCTGCGTGGAGTCGATGTCGTACGAGCCGACGTTGTCGGTGTAGCCGCCGCCACCGCTGAGCAGCCACTGCATCGTCTCGGCCTGCGCCTCTTCCGAGCCGAGCGGCAGGGCGTAGGGGATCTTCACGCCGCGTTCCTTGAGGACCTTGGCGTCGGCCGCCAGGTCGGTCCAGCTCTGCGGCGGGGTGAGGTTGGCGTCCTTGAAGATCTTCTCGTTGTAGAAGAGCAGGCGCGTGGAGGAGGCGAACGGCATGCCGTACTGGACGCGCTTGACCTCGCCCGCGTCGGCGAGGGGGGCCATGAAGTCGGCCTGGGTGGCGATGGAGACCAGGTCTTCGGCGCGGTACAGCTTGTCCTGTGCGGCGTAGTCGGCGTAGGCGCCGATCTGGGCCATGTCGGGGGCGTCGCCCGCCTTGACCATTTCCTTGACCTTGCGGTCCACGTCGGTCCACGAATAGACCTCGACGTCGATCTTGATGCCGGGGTTCGCGGCCTCGAACTTCTCGGAGAGCTTGTCCCAGTACTTCTGGGAGCTGTTCTCCTTGGAGTCGCCGTAGTCGGCTGCCACCAGCTTGAGGGTGACGTCGCCGGAGTCGGCGGGACCGCCGCAGCCGGCGAGCGTTGCCGCCATGCCCAGTGCGGCTATCGCCGCGGTCAGTCCTGTCGCGCGCCGCTGCACAGCTGTTCCCACCCTCGATGATCTACGTGAACTGCGATTTTCTCCCGTGTACGCACACGAGGTCTACACCACCTCAGTATCGCTTGTGCAACGGCGTGCTCCGGCCACGGCTCCACCGCCGGACGACCGACCCCCGAAAGGAGCTTTTGGGCGGGGCAAACCCCAAAGTGGACTAGACCTCTCGCAAGTGACGCGCGAGACTGTTCCCCGTGAGACATGTCATCGCCCTCGATGTGGGCGGCACCGGAATGAAGGCCGCCCTGGTCGGGGCGGACGGCGCGCTCCTGTACGAGGCGCGGCGGGCCACCGGCCGGGAGCGCGGGCCCGACGCCGTGGTCGAGTCCATCCTCGACTTCGCCGCCGACCTCCGCGCCCACGGGATCAAGCACTTCGGGGAGCCCGCCGCAGCGGCCGGCGTCGCGGTCCCCGGAATCGTCGACACCGAGCACGGCACAGCGGTCTACGCCGCGAACCTCGGCTGGCGCGACGTCCCCATGCGCGAGCTGCTCAGCCGCAGGCTGGAAGGCATCCCCGTGGCCCTGGGCCACGACGTCCGCACCGGCGGCCTCGCCGAGGGCCGCATCGGCGCGGGCAAGGGCGCCGACCGGTTCCTCTTCGTGCCGCTCGGCACAGGCATCGCCGGCGCCATCGGCATCGGCGGCGGCATAGAACCCGGCGCCCACGGCTCGGCGGGCGAGATCGGGCACATCATCGTGCGCCCCGGCGGCCCGCCCTGCGGCTGCGGCCAGCGCGGCTGCCTTGAGCGTCTCGCGTCGGCCTCCGCGGTGAGCGAGGCCTGGGCCGCGGCCAGCGGCGACCCGGACGCGGACGCCGCGGACTGCGCGAAGGCCGTGGAGTCCGGCGACCCCCGCGCACGGGAGGTCTGGCAGAACGCCGTCGACGCGCTCGCGGACGGCCTCATCACCGCCCTCACCCTCCTGGACCCGCACACCCTGATCATCGGTGGCGGTCTCGCCGAGGCCGGGGAAACGTTGTTCACGCCCCTGCGGGCGGCCATGACGGCACGCATCGTCACGTTCCAGACCCAGCCGCTCATCGTCCCGGCCGCCCTCGGCGACACCGCCGGGTGCCTGGGCGCGGGCCTGCTCGCCTGGGACCTCCTCGGAGGAACCGACCCCGACCCCGCCCGATCCACGGAGGTAACCGCCTGATGGCCACTAGCAAAATCCTCGCCGGTGCTCAGGTGGTCCTGCCCACCGGGACCGTCACCGGCGGCCGGGTGATCGTCGACGGCGCGCGCATCGGAGGGAGCGCTCCCGGGGATGCCGAGGTCATCGACCTCGCCCCCGACCACTGGGTCGTCCCCGGATTCGTCGACATCCACAACCACGGCGGCGGCGGTGCCTCCTTCACCTCCGGCACCGTCGAGGACGTGCTCAAGGGCATTCACACCCACCGCCTGCACGGCACCACGACCGTCGTCGCGTCGACCGTCACCGGCGAGATGGACTTCCTCGCCCAGCGCGCGGGCATGCTGAGCGAACTGGCCGAACAGGGCGACCTCGCGGGCATCCACTTCGAGGGCCCGTTCATCTCGCCGTGCCGCAAGGGCGCGCACAGCGAGGCGCTGCTGCGCGACCCCGACCCCGCCGACGTGCGCAAGCTGATGGACGCGGCCCGCGGCCAGGCGAAGATGTTCACGCTCGCCACCGAACTGCCGGGCGGCATCGACTCCGTACGCCTCCTGGCCGAGCACGGCGTGATCGCGGCCATCGGCCACACGGACGCGTCGTACGAGCAGACGATGGAGGCCATCGACGCGGGCGCCACCGTCGCCACGCACCTCTACAACGCGATGCCGGGCCTCGGGCACCGCGAGCCGGGCCCGATCGCCGCGCTCCTGGAGGACGAGCGGATCACGGTCGAGCTGATCAACGACGGCACGCATCTGCACCCCGCCTCGTTCGAACTGGCCTTCCACCACGCGGGCGCGGCCCGCACCGCGCTCATCACGGACGCGATGGACGCGGCGGGCTTCGGCGACGGCCGGTACATGCTCGGCCCGCTGGAGGTCGAGGTGAAGGACAGCGTCGCGCGCCTCGTCGAGGGCGGCTCGATCGCGGGCTCAACCCTCACCCAGGACCGCGCCTTCAAGCGCTCGGTGACCGTCGACGGGCTCCCGGTCGGCGACGTCGTGCGCGCCATCTCGGCCAACCCGGCCAGGCTCCTGGGCATGTACGACAGGGTCGGCTCCCTCGAACCCGGCAAGGACGCCGACCTGGTGGTCCTGGACTCGGAGTTCGCCCTCAAGGGCGTCATGCGCAAGGGCGAGTGGGTAGTTACGCCCAATTAGGTCCAACTAGGGTGATTTCACTACACACTGAAAAGGCGTCGAAGAGAAGGCGGTTGGCCCGGACCCCTGGGCCAACCGCCTTCTTTTTGGCATGATCAGCCGCGAAAGAGGACAGCAGGAAGCGCGTTCTCCAGTGATCCCGGGGGTGGGCGGCAAGTGATTCTGACGGTCACGCTGAACGCCGCCCTGGACATCACCTACCGCGTCCCCGCCCTGGTCCCGCACGCCTCGCACCGCGTCACCGAGGTCATCGAACGCCCCGGCGGCAAGGGCCTGAACGTCGCCCGCGTCCTGGCCGCCCTCGGCCACGACGTGACGGTCACCGGCTTCGCCGGCGGCGACACGGGCCGCACCCTGCACGACCGCCTCACGCCCGAGCCCCGCGTCACGGACGCCCTCGTACCCGTCGGGGGCGCGACCCGCCGCACACTCGCCGTCGTCGACGCGGCGACCGGCGACACGACGCAGCTGAACGAACCGGGCCCGGCGATCTCCCCCGCGGAGTGGTCCGCGTTCCAGGAGTCCTACGAAGAACTGCTGCGCCGCGGCGCCGCCGCGGTCGCGCTCTGCGGAAGCCTGCCGCCGGGCGTCCCGGTCGGCGCGTACGCGGTCCTCGTACGGGCCGCGCGGGCCGCCAAGGTCCCCGTCCTCCTGGACACCAGCGGCGAGGCACTGCGCCGCGGCCTGGGCGCCCGCCCCGACATCATCAAGCCGAACGCCGACGAACTGGCCGAGCTGACCGGCTCCCACGAGCCCGCCCAGGCGACCCGCGACGCCCGCCGCAGGGGCGCGCACGCGGTGGTGGCATCGCTCGGCGCCAAGGGCCTGCGCGCCGTCACGCCGGACGGCACCTGGCAGGCGGCCCCGCCCGCCCGGGTGCACGGCAACCCCACGGGCGCCGGTGACTCGGCGGTCGCGGGCCTGCTCTCCGCCCTGGTGGAAGAACTCCCGTGGCCGGACCGCCTCGCCCGGGCCGTGGCCCTCTCCGCGGCGACCGTCGAGGCCCCTGTGGCGGGCGAGTTCGTCCCCGCGACCTACGAAGACCTGCTCGCGCGGGTCGCGGTGACCGGCGAGGCCACCGCGGCGTGATGACGCGCCGCGGCGCAATGGCGCGCCGCACCGCGTGAGCGACGCACAACGGGCCGCTCCGGCCCGGGAATTGGGGACATTCGTGCCACTCGTATCCACCGGTGACCTGGTATCCGACGCACGCGCGGCGGGGCGCGGGGTCGCCGCGTTCAACGTGATCACGCTGGAGCACGCGGAGGCGATCGCGGCGGGCGCCGAGCAGGCGGGCACCCCGGCGATCCTCCAGATCTCGGAGAACGCCGTGAAGTTCCACGGCGGAAGGCTGTCCGCGATCGCCGCGGCGACGGCGGCGGTGGCGAAGGCGTCGTCGGCCCCGCTCTCCCTGCACCTGGACCACGTCATGGACGTGGACCTGCTGCATGCCGCGCACCCCGAGGGCTTCAGCTCGGTGATGTTCGACGCCTCGAAGATGTCGTACGAGCAGAACGTCGGGGCGACCGCGGACGCGGTGCGCTGGGGGCATGAGCGCGGCATCTGGATCGAGGCGGAACTCGGGAAGGTGGGCGGCAAGGAGGGCGAGGCCCCGCTGGACGCGCACGCTCCCGGAGTGCGGACGGACCCGGCGGAGGCCGCGGCTTACGTGGCCGCCACGGGCGTCGACGCGCTCGCGGTGGCGGTCGGTTCATCGCACGCGATGACCGCCCGCACGGCGTCCCTCGACCACGAGCTGATCACCGCCCTGACGAAGGCGGTGCCCGTGCCGCTGGTGCTGCACGGTTCGAGCGGCGTGCCCGACGCGGAGATCCGCGCGGCGGTGGCGGCCGGCATGGTGAAGATCAATGTGGGCACGGCCCTGAACACGGCGTTCACGGGTGCGGTCCGGGAGTACCTGGGCGCCCACGAGACGGGCGTCGACCCCCGGAAATACCTCGTCCCGGCTCGCGAGGCGATGGCCGGGACGGTTGCGGGGTTCCTGGGGTTGCTGAAGTAACCCCGCAGGAACCCCTGTTGTGGGCGTGGGGGGTCAGCCGTTGCTGCCCTCCACGAGCCACATCTGGTCGATGTTCGCCCCGGTCGTGCCGCACAGGTCGCTCTGCGCGCAGGTGAGCGTGATCGCGTTGGTGCCCTTGGTGAGCTGGACGACCGCCCAGGTGTTGGTCCAGCCCTTCTCCCAGTTCCCCTCCTCCGCGCCCGCGAAGTTCTTCATGTTCAGGGGACGGGTCTGCTTCTTGCCGTTCACGAGGATGGTGGCGTTCGAGTCCTTGCCGGGAACGCCGTAGTTCACGCGGAGGCTGTACGAACCGGCCTTCGGGATGCCGTTGACGGTCCACGTCACCTGGGCGCCGACCTTGTCGAACCCGGCGACATAGACACCGCCCTCGGACTTCGCGCCGTCTATGTCCGAAGCCGTGGTCGTGCCGCCCTCCAGCTTCAGGGCCTTCCCGTCCGTCTTCGGGAGGTCGGCCGCCGGCTCCTCGGGCTTCTTCGTCGGCTTCTCGCTGGGCTTGACCGTCTCGCCCTGCGTGGGCTGACCGCCCGCCGCCGCGTCGTCGCCCTTGTCGTCGTCGCCGCCGAAAATCATCGCGGCGCCGATCCCGATGGCCACGACCGCGACGACCGCGATCGCCGCGATCAGGAGGCCCTTCGTGTTGGGGCCGCCGCCACGGCCGCCCGAGCCGCGGGACGCCGGGGTGTACTGCGGCGTCGCGGGGGCGCCGCCGGGCTGCGTCTCCGGAGCGGCGTAGTGCGCGTTCGGCTGGCCGTAGGCCTGCGGCTGCTGCGGCACCTGCTGGCCGTACGCCGGCGCGGCCTGCGTTCCGTAGGCACCCGGCCTGCGGTCGCCGACCGCACGCACCTGGTTGTACGAGGACCGGGGACCCGGGTACCCGTAGCCGCCCCCGCCGCTGGGCGGGGTGGCGCCGGCCGCCTGTCCGTCTTCGTACAGATAGCCGAACGGATCGTCGTCGCCCTCTGGCGGGTTCGGCGTGTGTTCGCCGTTATTGCCGGGCGTCATTCCCAGGTCACTCCCTCACATTGCTGACCGGGGGAGCCTACCCGTTCCGAGTGAGCCCACGGGGTGTCGTTGACCTCATCCGGCCCTCCTGTGCTGCTTGGCACGGGACCGTTTCTCCACGTACATCCGCTGGTCAGCGGAGTGCAACACCTCGTCTGCCGACATCCCGCAGTGGGCCCAGCCGATGCCGAAACTGGCGCCCACCCGGACCGCACGGCCGTCCACCCTGATCGGCGGGATGATCGCGTTGCGCAGCCGCACCGCGAGGTCCTGCGCGTCGGCGCGGCCCAGGCCGTCGGCGAGGACGACGAACTCGTCGCCGCCGAGCCGCGCGACCGTGTCCCCGTCGCGGACGCCGCTGGTCAGCCGCCTGGCGACCTCGATGAGAACCGCGTCACCCGTGTGGTGCCCGAAGCGGTCGTTGATCGACTTGAAGCCGTCGAGGTCGCAGAAGAGCACCGCGAGGCCCTTCGTGCCGTCGTCGGCGTCCCCGGGACCTTCCGGCGGCGCGACCGTGTGCACGTGGTGGTCGAAGCCGTCCCCGCTCTGCTGGAGGCTGTGCGCGGCGTTCGAGCCGTAGTCGAAGCTGTGCTGCCCCTCGGAGTCGTACACGCCGTCGTATGCCGCGTCCAGCGAGTCGACCGCGCTGGGCTGGCCCGCGTGCGGCCTGCGACAGAGCCGGGCGCTGAGGCGGGCGCGCAGCTCGGCGGAGTTAGGCAGCCCGGTGAGGGCGTCGTGCGATGCGCGGTGCGCGAGCTGGAGTTCGCGGCGCTTGCGCTCCTCGACGTCCTCGACATGGGTGAGCAGGAAGCGCGGCCCGTCGGCGGCGTCCGCGACGACGGAGTTGCGCAGGGAAACCCAGACGTACGTCCCGTCGCGGCGGGCGAGGCGCAGCTCGGCACGGCCGCCCTCGGCAGAGGTCCGCAGAAGCGTGCCGATGTCCTCGGGGTGGACCAGGTCGGAGAACGAATAGCGGCGCATCGCGGACGCGGGGCGGCCGAGCAGGCGGCACAGCGCGTCGTTCGTGCGCAGGATGCGGCCGTGCTGGTCGCCGCCCATCTCGGCGATGGCCATGCCGGAGGGGGCGTACTCGAAGGCCTGGCGGAAGGATTCCTCGCTGGCCCGCAGCGCCTGCTGCTCGCGCTCCAGGCGGACCAGGGCGCGCTGCATGTTGGCTCGGAGGCGGGCGTTGCTGATCGCGATGGCGGCCTGGAAGGCGTACATCTGGAGGGCCTCGCGGCCCCAGGCGCCGGGCCTGCGGCCGTTGCGGGGCCGGTCAACGGAGATCACGCCGAGCAGTTCGCCGCCGGACGCGCCCGTCGCGTACATGGGGGCGAAGAGGCGGTCGGCGGGGTGCCACTCGTCCTCGAAGCGGGGCTCGGGGCCGTCGGTGTACCACTGCGGGACGTCGTCCTCGTCGAGGACCCAGCCCTCGGTGTACGAGATGAATCTCAGGGCCCCCCAGGCCTCGCCCATGGCGAGCCGCTTCTCCCAGGCCTCACGCGAGCCGACGCGGCCGGTGATGAGGGCCTCGGCGGCGGTGTTGCCCGCGAAGGCGGCGACGACGAGATCGCCGTCCGGGCGCACGAGATTGACGCACGCCAGTTCATAGCCAAGGCCGTTGACCACGCCGTCGGCGACGGTCTGCAGCGTGTCCGCCAGGCTCCGGGCCGTGTTGAGATCCGCCACCACCTGATGCAGCTGCCGCAGGGTCGCAAGACGGACGTACGGCTCCGACTCGGTCTCCATTGCTCGCTCTCCCCGAGACCTCGACAGCAACTCCAGGATTCGCAGCGCCCTTATTGTTCCCTCAGTACCTGAGTTCTCTCAGTGTCTGATTGCCACCGTCACTGAATCACAGCGAGCAGCTTGCCCGGTACACAGGGTCAACAAAATATGGGTCCTGTGACTCAAGTCACAGGTGAAAAGCCTTCGTTGGTCCAGTCCACTTGCCCGCCGGGCGCCCCGCGCGGGCTCCGGGCGCCTTCTCGGCCCTCGGACCTAGGCCCGGCCTCGGCCCACGGCCCGATGTGACGCCGGGGCGGGCCCGGCTAGCGTCGGGTGCGTGGTTCCCGTACTGAAGACATCCCAGGAGGGCGCTCCCGCGACTCTCCCCGCCTCACCCGCCCCGCGTTCCCCGTCCCCCGACGGGCATCCTGTGGGGGTGAGCAACGAACAGTTCCGCGCCGCCATGTCCCGGCTCGCCGCGGGTGTGGTCCTGGTGACGGCCTGCGAGCCCTCGCTGGACGCGGACGACCCGCACGCACCGGTCGGCGAGGACGTGGGCATGACCGCGACGGCCTTCCTCTCCGTCTCGCTCGACCCGCCGCTGGTGCTGGTCAGCCTGCGTGAGGGCTCCCGGATGGACGATCTGCTCGCCGAGCAGCCGCTGTGGGGCGTCTCCGTGCTCGCCGAGAGCCAGCGCCACATCGCGGGCCGGTTCGCGATGAAGGGCAGGATCAGCGACCGGCTGCTCTTCGAGGACATTTCGTACGTACGGGGTGACGCGTCGGGGGCGCCGCTGATCGGCGGCGCGCTCGCGACCCTGGAGTGCCGGACCGAACAGACGGTTACGGCGGGTGATCACACCCTCGTCATCGGGCGAGTACTTTCGGCTGATCTGCCGAGCGCCGACGGGGGCCCGCTGACGTACTTCAAGGGGAAGTACCGACAGCTGGGCTGACCCTTGTCCGCGAAATTACCGGTGAGTGGACCTTTTTCGCGTCGAGTTTCCCGTCCGTTTTCCCGTCCGGCGGACTTTGCTGACGCACAGTTTGCGGCGGGGCCGCCGCGGACGACTGCCCGGCTCATCGCCCCGGGTGACCGGAGCCCGATGGCCCCGGGTGACCGGGGGCTCAGCCCCAGCCCTCCCCCGAGCGGCCTCGCTTGGTCTGGCTGCGCTGCTTCTTCTCGCGCAGCCGCCGTTCGTTGATACCCCGCGGGATCTTCGTGGCGCGGCGGGGGCGCGGCGGCGGTGCGGTGGCCTCGGCGAGCAGCGAGGCCAGGCGGGTCGCGGCCATCTCGCGGTTGCGCCACTGGGAACGGTGCTCGGAGGCGCGCACGCTGACGACCCCGCCGACAAGGCGGTTCGCGAGCCGCTCCAGGGCGCGCTCCTTCCACACCGGGGGCAGCGCGTCGGTGTTGGCCAGGTCGAACCTCAGCC
>NZ_JBNNJZ010000095.1:0-21176 GCF_050270335.1 Streptomyces sp. NPDC059900 | reverse complement strand
CTCTTGGAGACGTGCCATCGGAGGCACGGGTTCCCCCAATTGGGGCGCATATGCCAAGGGGCGGCCGGATTTCTCGGCCACCCCTGGTCAGGGCCGTGCCCTGCTGACTAGGCGTCAGAAGTCTTTACGGAACTCTTTACCTGTGTCCGCCAGGCGAGACCGCGCAAGGCCGCCGGACGGCCCCCTGCGGGTCTGCCGACCCCTGTGGATCAGACGGCGGCCGGGAAGAAGATCTTCAGCTCGCGCTCGGCGGACTCCTCGGAGTCCGAGGCGTGGATCAGGTTCTCCCGGACGATGGTGCCGAAGTCACCCCGGATGGAGCCGGGCGCGGCGGCGATCGGGTCGGTCGGACCCGCGAGGGCACGCACGCCCTCGATGACACGCTCACCCTCGACGACGAGCGCGACGACCGGACCGGAGGACATGAAGGCGACCAGCGGCTCGTAGAAGGGCTTGCCCTTGTGCTCGCCGTAGTGCTGCTCCAGCGTCTCCTGGTCGAGCGAGCGCAGCTCGAGCGCGGAGATCGTCCAGCCCGCCTTGCGCTCGATACGGCCGATGATCTCGCCGATCAGGCCACGACGGACGGTGTCGGGCTTGAGCAGGACGAGAGTGCGCTGGGTCATGTGCGGCTCCAAGCATTTTTTCTACGAGCGTGTGGGTTGACCGGCACGATACCGGCACCCACTACACCGCGTTACCTCCGGCCCCGGAAGCCCGCCCACCGGGGAGGATTCCGGGGCGAGGGGGCTACGCCCCGGCCTCGGCTCCCGACTCCGCCTCCGCCTGCGCGGCGAACCTGGCCTTGGCTTCGTCGATCTTCTGGCCGAAGTGGATCGAGGCCCACCACAGGGCGGCGAACACCGCGCCCATGAAGAACATGATCGGCACGATGAAGCCGCTCGCGATGAGCGCGATCTGCAGCGCCCAGCCCAGCTGCACCCCGCCCGGCCGGGTGATCATTCCGCACAGCAGGACGCTGACCAGCATCGCGATGCCGCAGACCGTCCAGACCGTGCCCATCGACAGGTCAGGGTCCTTCATGGCGACCAGACCGGCGAAGCCGATCACGAAGAACTCGCCGATCAGCGTCGAAGCACAGAGCGTACGCACAGGAGTCAGCCCCTCCCCAGGAGCAGTCGGGCCTCGCCGACGGTGATGACGGAGCCGGTGACCACGACGCCGCCGCCCGCGTACTCGCCCTCTTCCTCGGCGAGGGTGATGGCGGCTTCCAGCGCGTCCGGCATGCGCGGCTCGACCTGGACACGGTCGTCGCCGAAGACCTCGACGGCGAGCCCGGCAAGGGTGTCGACGTCCATCGCGCGGTGGCTGGAGTTCTGCGTGACGACGATCTCGGCGAAGATCGGCTCGAAGGCTTCGAGCAGCCCCTTCATGTCCTTGCCGTCGCTCGCCGCGACCACGCCGATCAGACGGCTGAAGTCGAAGACCTCGCTGATCGCCTCGGCGGTGGCGCGGGCGCCCGCCGGATTGTGCGCGGCGTCCAGGACGACGGTCGGCGAGGTGCGCACGACCTCCAGGCGGCCCGGCGAGGAGACCGAGGCGAAGGCCTTGCGGATGGTGTCGATGTCCAGCGCCCGCGCGTGCTGCGAGCCGATGCCGAAGAAGGCCTCCACCGCGGCGAGCGCCACGGCGGCGTTGTGCGCCTGGTACGCGCCGTGCAGGGGCAGGAAGATCTCTTCGTACTCCCCGCCGAGGCCGCGCAGGGTGAGGAGCTGGCCGCCGACCGCCATGGCGCGGGAGACGATGCCGAACTCCAGGCCCTCGCGGGCCACCGTCGCGTCGACCTCGACGGCCTTCTTCAGGAGCACCTGCGCCGCGTCCACCGGCTGCTGGGCCAGGATGACCGTGGCGTCCGGCTTGATGATGCCGGCCTTCTCGGCGGCGATCTCGCCCGGCGTGTTGCCCAGGCGGTCGGTGTGGTCCAGGTCGATGGGCGTCACGACGGCGACCGAGCCGTCGATCACGTTCGTCGCGTCCCAGCTGCCGCCCATGCCGACCTCGACGACGGCGACGTCCACGGGGGCGTCCGCGAAGGCCGCGTACGCCATGCCCGTGAGCACCTCGAAGAAGGAGAGCCTGTATTCCTCCCTGGCGTCGACCATCTCCACGTACGGCTTGATGTCGTTGTACGTCTCCACGAAGCGCTCGGCCTCGATGGGGGCGCCGTCCAGGCTGATCCGCTCGGTGATCGACTGGACGTGCGGCGAGGTGTAACGACCCGTGCGCAGCTCGAAGGCGCTGAACAGGGCCTCGATCATGCGGGCCGTGGACGTCTTGCCGTTCGTACCGGTGATGTGGATCGAGGGGTACGCGCGCTGGGGCTCGCCCAGGACGTCCATCAGCGCGGAGATCCGGCTGACGGAGGGCTCCAGCTTCGTCTCGCCCCAGCGGCTCGCGAGCTCCGTCTCGACCTCGCGCAGCGCCTTGTCGATTTCCGGGTCGGTGGGGCGGGAGGGGATGTCGCCCTGGGGCGGGCCCGCCTGGGTGCGCAGGGTGCGGCTGCCCGCCTCGATCACGGCGAGGTCGGGGTCGCGGTCGGTCTCGGCTCCGACGATCTCGTCGAAACGGTCGTCGCGGTCGGGGTGCTCGCTGTCAGGCGGGGGGAGGTCACTCACGCACGCCAGTCTACGGACGGGGTCCGACAGTCGCCGCCGGGACCTGTCGGGACTTTGGTCCCGGTCGATTCGGGACCAAAGTCCCGCCGATCCGTTCGATCGCCGGGCAAACTTGGCGATCATGGACATAGGCATCGACCTCGGTACAGCGAACACCCTCCTCTACGTCCGCGGGCAGGGCATCGTGCTCAACGAACCGTCCGTGGTCGCCGTCAAGGAGGGCGCGAAGACGGCCCTCGCCGTCGGCACGGAGGCCAAGGAGACGATCGGCCGCACGCCGGGTTCCATCACCGCGATCCGCCCCCTGCGGGACGGCGTGATCAGCGACTACGAAGCCGCCGAGGAGATGATCCGGCACTTCGTGCGCAAGGCCGTTCCGGGGCGCCGCCCCCGTACCCGGATGGTGGTGTGCGTGCCCAGCGGCGTCACGCCGGTCGAGCGGCGGGCCATCGTGCACGCGGCGCAGCGGGCGGGGGCGCGGGCCGTGCACCTGGTGGAGGAGCCGATGGCCGCGGCGATCGGGGCGGGGCTCCCGGTGGCGGATCCGCGGGGCTCGATGGTGGTCGACATCGGCGGCGGGACGAGCGAGGTCGCGGTGATCTCCCTGGGCGGGGTCGTCACCTCGCAGTCGCTGCGGGTGGGCGGGGACCGCCTGGACGAGGCGATCACGAACTACGTGCGCAAGGAGCACGGGCTGCTCATCGGCGAGCGGACCGCGGAGGACATCAAGGTCGCGATCGGCTCGGCGTGGCCGGTGCCGGGGGACGACGCGCTGGAGTCGCGGACGTTCACCGTGCGGGGGCGCGAGAAGGTGCGCGGCCTGCCGAAGACGGTGGAGCTGACGGTGCGCGAGGTCCGGGCGGCGCTCGACGAGCCGGTGGAGGCGGTCATCGCCGCGGTGAAGACCACCCTGGAGGTCTGCCCGCCGGAGCTTTCGGGCGACGTCATGGAGCACGGCATCGTCCTGACGGGCGGCGGCGCGCTGCTCCCGGGCCTCGACCTGCGCATGGCGTCGGCCACCGGAATCCCGGTGTTCGTGGCGGACGATCCGCTGGACAGCGTGGCGATGGGCTGCGGCAAGTGCGTGGAGGACTTCGACGCTCTGGAGCGGGTGATGTCGGCGGCGTAGGCCTGCGGCGGGCGGGGCAGACCACGCAGACCGCACGGACCACCCCGCCCCACCCCCGACCCACTCTGCCCGAATTATCGTATGTATGACCTTTGTTGGGTCGGGTCCAGGGCAACGGCGTGGCGGTCCGCGAAAAGGGGTCACCGGGGGTCAAATCACACCATGTGGTATGCCCAGAATCCCGGCCGACGGACCCGTCAACTGCTCGGTGACGGCGTGGTCCTGCTCTGGACCGCGCTGTGGTCCGCCGCCGCCGTCGTCGCCTACCGGCTGGCCTGTCTGCTCACCCGCCCCGCGCCACAGACCCCCGCCCCGTCCCTCGGCGACCCGTCCCGCCTGCCCCTGGTCGGCGATCGCGTCGACTCCGCCCTGCGGATCGCCGCCGACGTCGCGGGCGCCGTGGACCCGGTGACCGTCCGCGCGGCGGTGATCGTGGGCGCCGTCGTCGTCTTCCTCGTCCCCGTCGGCCTCGTGCTCAACAGCTGGCTCCCCCGCCGCCTGCGCTGGATCCGCCAGGCGGCCGCCGCCAGGGACCTCGCCGCGAGCTCCGACGGCCGCGAACTCCTTGCACTGCGCGCCCTGCTGCGCCCCCTGGACGAGGTCGCACGGACCGCGTACGAACTGCCCGACGCCACCGCGGGCAGCCTCGCCGAGGGCTGGCGCGGCGGCGACCCCGAGGTCATCGACGCGCTCGCCGAGGCGGAGCTGCTGCGCCTGGGCCTTCGCATCCCCGACCAGGTGTACATCCCCGTGCAGGAGACGGGACCGGAGAACGGGACAGGGCCCATGGAACCGGTCGGTTCCATGGGCCCTGTCTCCGCGGCGTGAGACGGAGCGGCTAGCCCTGCGGCAGGCCGTCCAGCTGGGCCTGGAGGCGGCTGATGTCGGCCTCCGCCTTGGTCAGACGGCCGCGGATCTTGTCGACCACGTTGTCCGGCGCCTTGGCCAGGAACGCTTCGTTGCCGAGCTTGGCCGTGGCCTGCGCCTTCTCCTTCTCGGCCGCCGCGAGGTCCTTGGCGAGGCGCTTGCGCTCCGCCGCGACGTCGATCGTGCCGGACAGGTCGAGCGCGACCGTGGCGCCCGAGACCGGCAGCGTGGCGGTGGCCGCGAAGCCCTCGCCCTCCGGCTGGAGGCGCAGCAGCTGGCGGATGGCCGCCTCGTGCGGGGCGAGCGCCGTGCCGTCCAGGGTCAGGCGGGCCGGAACCTTCTGGCCCGGCTGGAGGCCCTGGTCGGCGCGGAAGCGGCGGACCTCGGTGATGACCTGCTGGAGCGTCTCGATCTCCTGCTCGGCGCCGCTGTCCCGGAAGCCGCTGTCCTTGGGCCACTCGGCGATCACGAGGGACTCGCGGCCGGTGAGGGTCGTCCAGAGCGTCTCCGTGACGAACGGGACGATCGGGTGCAGCAGGCGCAGCGTCACGTCGAGGACCTCGCCCAGGACCCGGCCGGAGACCTTCGCCGCGTCGCCGCCGCCCATGAACGTGGTCTTGGACAGCTCGACGTACCAGTCGAAGACCTCGTCCCACGCGAAGTGGAAGAGGGCGTCCGACAGCTTGGCGAACTGGTAGTCGTCGTAGAACGCGTCGACCTCGGCGACCGTCGCGTTCAGCCGGGACAGGATCCAGCGGTCCGTCGCCGAGAGCTGCTCCGCGGGCGGGAGGTCACCCTCGATCGTGGCGCCGTTCATCAGCGCGAAGCGCGTGGCGTTCCAGATCTTGTTGGCGAAGTTCCGCGAGCCCTGGACCCAGTCCTCGCCGATCGGCACGTCGACGCCCGGGTTGGCGCCGCGGGCCAGCGTGAAGCGGACGGCGTCCGAGCCGTACTTGTCCATCCAGTCGAGCGGGTTGACCGCGTTGCCGAAGGACTTCGACATCTTCTTGCCGAACTGGTCGCGGACCATGCCGTGCAGCACGATCGTGTGGAACGGCGGGGTGCCGTCCATCGCGTACAGGCCGAACATCATCATCCGGGCGACCCAGAAGAAGAGGATGTCGTAGCCGGTGACCAGGACGGAGTTCGGATAGAACTTCGCCAGGCTGTCGGTCTGCTCGGGCCAGCCGAGCGTGGAGAAGGGCCACAGACCGGACGAGAACCACGTGTCCAGGACGTCGGAGTCCTGGGTCCAGCCCTCGCCCGTGGGCGCCTCGTCGTCGGGCCCGACGCAGACGACTTCGCCGTTCGGCCCGTACCAGACCGGGATGCGGTGGCCCCACCACAGCTGGCGCGAGATGCACCAGTCGTGGAGGTTGTCGACCCAGTCGAAGTAGCGCTTCTCCATCTCCTGCGGGTGGATCTTGACCTGGCCGTCGCGGACCGCGTCACCGGCGGCCTTCGCGAGCGGGCCGACCTTGACCCACCACTGCATCGACAGGCGCGGCTCGATGGTGGTCTTGCAGCGCGAGCAGTGGCCCACCGAGTGGGTGTACGGACGCTTCTCGGCGACGATGCGGCCCTCGGCGCGCAGGGCGCCGACGATGGCGCTGCGGGCTTCGAGCCGGTCGAGCCCCTGGAAGGGACCGGGAACGGTGATGACCGCGTGCTCGTCCATGACCGCGATGTTCGGCAGGTCGTGGCGCTGGCCGATCTCGAAGTCGTTCGGGTCGTGCGCCGGGGTCACCTTGACGCAGCCCGTGCCGAACTCGGGGTCGACGTGCTCGTCCGCGACGACCGGGATGGAGCGGTCGGTCAGCGGCAGCTTGATCAGCTTGCCGACGAGGTGCTTGTACCGCTCGTCGTCCGGGTGGACGGCGATGGCGGTGTCACCGAGCATCGTCTCGGCGCGGGTGGTGGCGACGACGACGGTCTCGTCGCCCTCGCCGTACTTCAGGGAGACGAGCTCGCCGTCGTCGTCCTGGTACTCGACCTCGATGTCGGAGATCGCCGTCAGACAGCGCGGGCACCAGTTGATGATGCGCTCGGCGCGGTAGATCAGCTCGTCGTCGTAGAGCTTCTTGAAGATGGTCTGGACGGACCGGGACAGGCCCTCGTCCATCGTGAACCGCTCGCGGTCCCAGTCGACGCCGTCGCCGAGGCGGCGCATCTGGCCGGAGATCTGCCCGCCGGACTCGCCCTTCCACTTCCAGACGCGCTCGATGAACTCCTCGCGCCCCAGGTCGTGGCGCGACTTGCCCTCCTTGGCGAGCTCGCGCTCCACGACGTTCTGCGTGGCGATGCCGGCGTGGTCCATGCCCGGCTGCCAGAGCGTCTCGAAGCCCTGCATGCGCTTGCGGCGGGTGAGGGCGTCGATGAGCGTGTGCTCGAAGGCGTGGCCCAGGTGCAGGGAGCCGGTGACGTTCGGCGGCGGGATGACGACGGTGTACGGAGGCTTCTCGCTGGCCGCGTCGGCGGAGAAGTAGCCGCGTTCTACCCAGCGCTCGTACAGCGTCCCCTCTACCTCGGCCGGCGCGTACTGGGTCGGCAGTTCGGTGGTGGGCGCTGGATTCTGCTGCTGAGTGTTCTCGGTCACCGCTCCAGTTTAGAGGTGTCACAGACCCGTCCCGAAACCGGATTCTTGAGTAACGGTTGCCGCCCGATCCCCCATGGGCGTCCCGGCGTCGGTCAGGATGTCGGCATCACATAAGCGTTCGGAGGGGAACCCACGCGATGAGCTACAACCAGCCTGGCCCGTACGGCGGGCAGCAGCCCCAGCAGCCCGGTCCTTACGGGCAGCAGCCGGGTCAGCCTGGCCCCTACGGGCAGCAGCCGCAGGCCCCTCAGCCCGGCTACGGCTACCCCCAGCAGCCCCCGCAGGGCGTCCCCCCGCAGCAGGGCGGCTACAGCCAGCCCCAGCAGCCGGGCCCGTACGGCCAGCAGCAGGGCCCCTACGGGCAGGTTCCGCCGCCCCCGCCGGCCGGTGGCGGCGGCAAGAAGACCGGGCTCATCATCGGCGCGGTCGTCGCCCTTGTGGCCATAGGCGGCGGCGTCTGGTGGTTCACGGCGGGCAAGGACGACAGCTCGTCGGCGGGCAACTCGGCGGTGGCGGACGACGGCAAGCACAAGCTGGTCACGCCCGAGACGGTCCTCTCGGAGTACAAGAAGCAGGCGTCGACCGACGACGGCTTCAACGACGACGACATGGCCAGGGCCGAGAAGGACGGCGTCAAGAACGGCAAGCCCGTGGACGCCGAGTACCAGTCGGGCGACAAGAGCAACCCGCTGGCACAGAAGATGATCAAGTTCATGGGTGTCTACGGAGACATCGACAACCCCTCCAAGGTCGTGGACGGGATGTTCGACAAGATGAAGACCGAGTCCGAGAAGGAGGACGCCTCCACCTCCACGGGCAAACTGGTCGGCAGCCCGAAGAGCTTCGACGCGGACGGCGCGGTCCTCAAGTGCCAGGAGACGGAGATCAAGGGCGGCGGCACCGGGCCCAAGACGGTCAGCATGCCGGTCTGCATCTGGGGCGACAACAGCACCCTCGGCATCGTGATCCCGATCGACATGGGGAGCGCCATGACCGGCAAGAGCGCCTCGCTCGACGACGCCGCGGACACCACGACGAAGCTCCGCAAGGAAGTACGCGTCAAGGCCTGATTTCTCGCCCGATGTCCTGATGGCGTCGTCCCGCACGCAGCAGCCCTGGTCGTTTCGGCCGGGGCTGCTTCCGTCAGGATGTCGGCATCACATAAGCGCACTCACGGGGGAACCCACGCATGAGCTACAACCAGCCAGGCCCCTACGGCCAGCAGCCCCAGCAGCCGGGCCCGTACGGCCAGCAGCCCCAGCAGCCCGGCCCCTACGGCCAGCAGCCGCCCGCCCCCCAGCCCGGCTACGGCTACCCGCCGCAGGCCCCGCAGCAGCAGCCCGGTTACGGCTACCCCCAGCAACAGGCCCCGTACGGGCAGCAGCCGCAGGCCCCCTACGGGCAGGTCCCGCCGCCTCCGCCGCAGGGTGGCGGCAGCAAGAAGACCGGCATCATCATCGCCTCCGTGGTCGCGGTCGTCGCGGTCGCCGTCGGCGGCTACTTCGTCTTCGCGGGCGGTGACGACGACAAGGGCAAGGGCGGCGGCTCCTCTGACGTGGCGGGCGGCGGAGGCGGCGAGACCGGCGTCAAGGACGACGGCCCGCACAAGCTGGTCACGCCGCAGACGGTCCTCACCGAGTACAAGCTGAGCAAGGAGAACAGCGGCGAGAGCGGCATGACCTCCAGTGACATCCGGGAAGCCGAGAAGCACGGCGTGAGCAACGCCAAGGACGTCGCGGGCCAGTACCAGTCGGGCACCGAGGACAACCCGCTGTCGCAGAAGATCCTCCAGTTCAACGGCGTCTACGGCGACATAGCCGACCCGGAGAAGGTCGTCGACGCGATGTTCGACGAGGCGGAGAAGAACGCGCAGGAGGGCGGCAGCGCCAGCGGCGGCGAGAAGATGTCGATGGTCGGCACCCCCAAGACGTACAACCCCGCCGGGCTCGACGGCGCGGTCCTCAAGTGCCAGGAGATGAAGCTCGACTTCGGTTCGTCGGGCACCGGCAGCACCTCGGGCCCGAGCGAGATGTCGATGGCCACCTGCATCTGGGGCGACAAGAGCACCCTCGGCATCGTGATCACCACGGATGTGGCGAACGCGATGGGCGGTAAGAGCGCCGACCTCGACGAGGCCGCGGAGAAGACCGCCAAGTTCCGCAAGGAAGTCCGCGTCAAGCTCTGACGGCCCGAGGAGACCCCACGCAATGAGCTACAACCAGCCTGGCCCGTACGGCGGCCAGCAGCCCCCGCAGCCCGGCCCCTACGGCCAGCAGCCGCCCTACGGCGCCCCGCAGCAGCCGCCCGCCCCGCAGCCCGGCTACGGGTACCCGCAGCAGCCCCAAGGCCCCTACGGGCAGCAGCCCCAGGGTCCGTACGGGCAGCAGCCGCAAGCACCGTACGGGCAGTTCCCGCCGCCTCCCCCGCAGGGCGGCGGCGGCAAGAAGGCCGGGATCATCGTCGGCGCCGTCGTCGCGATCGCCGCGATCGGCGCCGGCGTGTGGTGGTTCACCGCAGGCAAGGACGGCGGTTCCGTCGCCGACGACGGCAAGACGTACACGCTGACGACGCCCGCCTCCGTCATCGGCGGCGAGTACACGAAGTCCGACTCGGCCAGCAGCGGCGGCGGTATGTCGTCGAGCGACCTCGAGGACCTGGAGGAGCGCGGCGTCAGCAACCCCAAGGACGCCCACGCCGCGTACAACTCCGGCTCGGGCACGAGCATGAAGAGCCTCAACTTCTCCGGCGTGTACGGCGAGATCGACGACCCGGAGAAGGTCGTGGACGGCATGTTCGCCGAGATGAAGAAGAAGTCCAAGGAACAGCCCGGCAGCCTGACGCTGATCGGCAGCCCCGAGGAGTTCACCCCGGACGGCTTCGACAACGGCGTGATGAAGTGCCAGAAGGCGGAGTTCCGGCTCGGCGCCCCCGACGAGGCCGAGCAGGAGGAAGGCGTCCCCAACACCTTCCAGACGCCGATGTGCATCTGGGGCGACCACAGCACGGTCGCCTCCGTCGGGCACTCCGACGCGAGCGCCACCGCCGCCGGCAAGGACGTCTCCCTCGACACGGCCGCGGACCTGGCCGCCAAGCTCCGCGCCGACGTCCGCACCGAGGTCAAGTAGCCCCGGGCGGCGACACGTCGAAGGGGGCGCCCCGCGATCACTCGCGGGGCGCCCCCTTCGTCGTACGCGACTGGCTGCCGCCTAGGCGGACTTCTGCTCTCCCGTGCCAGGACCCCGCGCGTCGCGCGGCACCAGCGTCGGGTTGACGTTCGAGTGGACGACGTCCGCCGTGATGACCACGCGGGCCACGTCCTTGCGGGACGGGACCTCGTACATCACCGACTGGAGGACTTCCTCCATGATGGCGCGCAGGCCGCGCGCGCCGGTCTGGCGCAGGATCGCCTGGTCGGCGATGGCCTCGAGGGCCTCGCGCTCGAAGTCCAGCTCCACGCCGTCGAGTTCGAACAGGCGCTGGTACTGCTTCACGAGAGCGTTGCGCGGCTCCACCAGGATCTGGAGCAGGGCCTCGCGGTCCAGGTTGTGGACCGAGGTGATCACGGGGAGACGGCCGATGAACTCCGGGATCATCCCGAACTTCACCAGGTCCTCCGGCATGATGTCCTCGAACCGGTCCTTCTCCTGGAGCTCGCGCTTGGAGTGGATCGTGGCGCCGAAGCCGATGCCCTTCGCGCCCGCCCGCGACTCGATGATCTTCTCGAGGCCGGCGAAGGCGCCGCCCACGATGAAGAGCACGTTCGTCGTGTCGATCTGGATGAACTCCTGGTGCGGATGCTTGCGGCCGCCCTGCGGCGGAACGGAAGCCGTGGTGCCTTCCAGGATCTTCAGCAGGGCCTGCTGGACACCCTCGCCCGAGACATCGCGGGTGATCGACGGGTTCTCGCTCTTACGGGCGACCTTGTCGATCTCGTCGATGTAGATGATCCCGGTCTCGGCCTTCTTGACGTCGTAGTCGGCCGCCTGGATCAGCTTGAGCAGGATGTTCTCGACGTCCTCGCCGACATAGCCCGCCTCCGTGAGCGCCGTCGCGTCAGCGATGGCGAACGGGACGTTCAGCATGCGGGCGAGCGTCTGCGCGAGCAGCGTCTTGCCGGAACCGGTCGGGCCGAGCAGCAGGATGTTGGACTTGGCGAGTTCGATCGCGTCGTCACGGCCCTGCGCGCCGCCGGTCTCACCGGCCTGGACCCGCTTGTAGTGGTTGTAGACCGCTACCGAGAGGGCTTTCTTCGCGGGCTCCTGGCCCACGACATACCCCTCGAGGAATTCGTAGATCTCGCGAGGCTTGGGGAGTTCCTCCCACCGCACCTCGCTCGTCTCCGCGAGCTCTTCCTCGATGATCTCGTTGCAGAGGTCGATGCACTCATCGCAGATGTACACACCGGGACCTGCGATGAGCTTCTTGACCTGCTTCTGACTCTTCCCGCAGAACGAGCACTTGAGCAGATCGCCGCCGTCACCGATGCGTGCCACGAGGTGCTTCCCCTTCGCCTGGGAGACGCCACGTTCAGCGACTCCTGGTGCCTCATATCCGACGGTACCTTGCCTGGCCCCCCGTTCGGGCCCCCCTTGGCACGGTTCACTTTGCCGTGGACCGTGCCAAGGAACGGCAGATGCTACAGCGCTGCGTCAGACGACCGACGAATTGTTCATCTTCCGGGTGGAGATGATCTGGTCGACCAGGCCGTACGACAGCGCGTCCTCGGCAGTGAGGATCTTGTCGCGCTCGATGTCGTCGCGGATCTTCTCGATCGGCGTCGTGGAGTGCTTGGCCAGCATCTCCTCCAGCTGCGAACGCATCCGGAGGATCTCGTTCGCGGCGATCTCCAGGTCGGAGACCTGACCGCGGCCCGTCTCGCTGTAGGGCTGGTGGATCAGGACGCGGGCGTTCGGGAGCGCCATGCGCTTGCCCGGCGTACCGGCCGCGAGGAGCACGGCGGCGGCGGACGCGGCCTGGCCCATGCAGACCGTCTGCACGTCGGGCTTCACGAACTGCATCGTGTCGTAGATCGCCGTGAGCGCCGTGAAGGAGCCGCCGGGGCTGTTGATGTAGATCGAGATGTCACGGTCGGGGTCCATCGACTCCAGGCACAGGAGCTGCGCCATGACGTCGTTGGCGGACGCGTCGTCGATCTGCACGCCGAGGAAGATCACGCGCTCCTCGAAGAGCTTCGCGTACGGGTCGTACTCACGGACGCCCTGCGAGGTGCGCTCGACGAAGCGCGGGATGACGTAGCGGGACTCGGCGGTCGGGCCGGTGTACTCGGCCTGGGCGCGCTCGTAGAGGCCGCTGCCGGGGAAGTTCTTCATCTCTGTAGGTCTCCTGAGGAGCGTGGGCTGGGTCGGCTTCGGAAGGGCTGAGCGGTTGAGGCTCAGGCTCCGGTGCCGCCGCCGCCCGGCATGCTGGCCGCGTTGGGCATGATGTCGTCGATGAGGCCGTACTCCTTGGCCTCCTGCGGGTCGAACCAGCGGTCGCGGTCCGAGTCGCGGGTGACCTGCTCGACGGTCTGACCCGTGTGGAACGCGGTGAGCTCGGCCATCTTCTTCTTCGTGAGAAGGAGACGCTCGGCGTGGATCTTGATGTCCGACGCGGAGCCCGCGAGTCCTGCGGAGGGCTGGTGGATCAGGATCTCGGCGTTCGGCAGCGCGAAGCGCTTGCCGGGCGTACCGGCGCTGAGCAGGAACTGGCCCATCGAGGCCGCCATGCCCATCGCGATCGTCACCACGTCGTTCTGGATGTACTGCATGGTGTCGTAGATCGCCATGCCGGCCGTGATGGATCCACCGGGGCTGTTGATGTAAAGGAAGATGTCCTTGTCCGGCTCTGCGGCAAGGAGCAGCAACTGCGCGGTGATCTTGTTGGCGATGTCGTCGTCCACGGCCTGGCCGAGGAAGATGATCCGCTCGCCGAGCAGCCGGTTGTAGACCTGGTCGCCGAGGCCACCACCGATGGAGGGGTCGCCGGCGGCGGAGGGCATCAGATTCGTCACGTATCCACCTGCTCGTCTTACGACGGCGCCGGGCCGTCTCACGTCTTCTTCTGAGGCTTGGGACCCCGCGTGCTCGCCGCTCCGGGACGGCTTCGGGGACTCCCCTGCCCTCGTATTCATGGACCCTAACGCTCAGCCCCGTCCGGGGAATCCCGCAAAGGTGACTGTTCGCTGTGAGCGCAGGTTCTGGCGGGGGCGCGTTGTGGGGTGCCGGGTCGCCCCGTCAGGGGCGCGGGGAACTGCGCGGCCCGCCCCCACAGACCCGCGGACGCGTCTGCCGCAGCAGGCTTCACGGCGGGTGCGGCTCGTACATGGTTGCTCGCGCCGTTCCCCGCGCCCCTACGGGCGCGACAGGCCCCCGGGATGCGATCCCGGGGGCCTGTCGTACGAGCGTCAGAGCGAGGCCGCTCAGGCCTCGGTCTTCTCCTCGGCCTTGGCCTCGGCGGCGTCGGAAGCCTCGGCCTGCTCGCCCTCGGCGGCAGCCTCTTCCTCGTCGTCGAGGTCCACGACCTCGCCGTTCGTGTCCTTGACCGTCGCGGCCTCCACGACGACCGCGAGGGCCTTGCCGCGGGCGACCTCGCCGACCAGCATCGGGACCTGGCCGCCTTCGACGACGGCCTGGGCGAACTGGTCGGGGGACATTCCGGAGGACTGCGCGCGACGCATGAGGTGCTCGGTGAGCTCCTCCTGGTTGACGTTCAGCTTCTCCTTGTTGACGAGCTCGTCAAGAACGAACTGCGTCTTGATGCCCTTCTCGGCCTGCTCCTTGGTCTCGGCGTCGAACTCTTCCTCGGTCTTGCCCTGGATCTCCAGGTACTTCGCGAGGTCGAGGCCCATCTGGCCGAGCTGGTGGTTGACCAGGTTGTGCTTGCGGGTCTCGATCTCGTCCGCGAGGAGCTTCTCGGGGACGGGGACCTCGACCAGCTCGAGCAGCTTCTCCAGGACGCGCTCCTGGGCCTGCGTGGCCTGGTCGTACTGCTTCATGTTCTCGAGGCGCTTGCGGCTGTCCGCCTTGACCTCGTCCAGGGTGTCGAACTCCGACGCGAGCTGCGCGAAGTCGTCGTCCAGGGCGGGCAGTTCACGGGCGGCGACCTGGGTGACCTTGACGGTCACCTCGGACTCCTTGCCGGCGGCGGAGCCGCCCTTGAGCTCGGAGGTGAAGGTGGCCTCGCCACCGGCCTCCAGGCCCTTGACGGCCTCGTCGATGCCTTCGAGGAGCTCGCCGGAGCCGATCGTGTAGGAGACGCCGGAAGCGACGCCGTCCTCCAGGACCTCTCCGTCGACCTTGGCCTCCAGGTCGATCGTCACGACGTCGCCGTCCTCGGCGGCACGCTCGACCGGCGAGGTGGACGCGAAGCGCTCACGGAGCTCCTCGACGGCCTTGTCGACGTCCTCGTCGCTGACCTCGACCGCGTCGACCTCGACCTCGATGCCGGAGTAGTCCGGGATCTCGATCGCGGGACGGATGTCGACCTCAGCGGTGAAGTTGAGGGTCTCGTTGTCCTTCAGCTCGGTGATGTCCACCTCGGGCTGGCCCAGGACGTTGAGCTCGGCCTCGTTCACGGCCTCGGTGTAGAACTTCGGGAGCGCGTCGTTGACGGCCTCTTCGAGGACGGCGCCGCGGCCGAACCGCTGGTCGATGACCCGGGCCGGGATCTTGCCCTTGCGGAAGCCCTTCACCGTGACCTGCTGGTTGATCTTCTTGTAGGCCGCGTCGAGGCTGTCCTTGAGCTCCTCGAAGGGCACCTCAACAGTGAGCCGAACCCGGGTCGGGTTCAGGGTCTCCACGGCGCTCTTCACGGTTCGGTCTCCTTGGGGCTGACTTCTTGGGATTGAGCCCGGCTCAGAGACACACGGGCACACAGCTTGCATAGTAACGGCAAGCGGGAGCCGACCCACAATGCGATCTTGCGAGGGAGATCTTGCTGGTCGGGGTGGCGGGATTTGAACCCACGGCCTTCCGCTCCCAAAGCGGACGCGCTACCAAGCTGCGCCACACCCCGTCGGTGCGACACGTAGGGTACATGCCTGCACGCAGTGCGGCGCCCGCTTAATCGCGAGTACGTGCGGGGTGTGCGGACACGGCCTTTGACCCGCTACGATGCTTGCCGTGCCGCGGTCGCCGACCAGCAGTGTCATGGACGTCCTGCCGCGCGCTGATGCGGGTGTAGCTCAATGGTAGAGCCCTAGTCTTCCAAACTAGCTACGCGGGTTCGATTCCCGTCACCCGCTCTCCATGGCCTCCGGCCCGGTTCCTCGGAACCGGGCCGGAGGCTTTTTCACACCCGGAAAGCCGGAATCGGAAATGGGGCGAGCGCCCCGGAAGGCGAGCGCTCCGGAAAGCGAGCGCTCCGGAAAGCGAGCGAGCGCGGCTCGCCCCGCAGGCCGCGAGCATCACGTTGGCCGGTTTCGGGTCCCGGTGGACCACTCCGACCCGGTGAATGTCACGGAGAGCATCCGCCAGAGCCGACCTGACCGCGAGGCGCCGCCCCGCGGCGGAACGGGCGGGGCACACGACGCCCATGCCGCCGGAGCCGAGCCGGTCGGCCCCGGGCCGAGCAGGCTGCGTGCGCACAGCGGACCGCGCATGCCCCTCAGAAACTGATCGAGTTGATGGTCTCGGCCACCTCGTTGAGGAAGCGGTTTATGGAGGGGGCCATTCCAGTTGAGGCGAGGAAGAACCCGAAGAGCACCGCGACGATCGCGGGCCCCGCTTTGATCGATCCTCCGCGGATCAGCACGATGAGGATGATCGCCAACAGCAACACCACTGACAGCGAAATGGCCACACTGATCACACCCTAGGTCGGTCTCTCCCCGGCCCGGGGGGTACGACCCACGCACACCCCCGCCAGGACCATCGTGCCACCAACGCGCCGTCCGTATGCGGCCGGTGACACATCGTCGGCCAACGCCGCACGTGACCGGCGTGGGCCACGCGCACGGGGGCACCCTTGGGACACATGAACACAGCGGCTCCGCACGGCAATTCGAGGCCCGCGCACGACCACTAATTCGGCTTGATCGTTTCCATGGACACACAACTCGTTCGCAGGAAATTCGAATTGTTGTCGGACGCACACCGCGGGCCGCACAAAGGGTCAATCAATCGGACATTTCGCCAGAGTCGCCTGCGGGTGGTATGCGGCGTTTAAGGGGGATGAGATGTGACGTACTGGACATCCAGCCCCGCGCTTCGAGCGTGACATGTGATGAATCCGCATGTCGACTCCCGTGATTTCTGGGTACTCGGACCGTAATACTCCTGAACCGTCTGTGATTGAGCTGACAGCCGAGTTGAGGGTTTTACGAATACATAGGAGCGACGCTAGGGTGCCTCAGATGTTCCACGCTGCCACCATCCCCGCAAGCGCAGTGCGGTCCCGGATCGTCCCACCGAGCCTTTGGTGGGAGGGCCTGTGACGAACTCGGTTCAACCGCACGGCCGCCACCGGGCGCCTCTCCCCCCGGCACACATGCCGGCGGACGGAGTACCAGGCCCCCGCGCCCCCCAGTCCACGATGGCCGCGACCGTTCCCCACGCTCCGGCCGGCACCACCGCCCGACCCGGCTCCACGGTCCACTCGGGCTCCACCGGCTCAACGGAACACGCCGGTACCACCACGGGAAGACCCTCCCCCACGGGTCAGCCCGCTAAACAGCGTGACTCCTTCTTCGACAACGCCAAGTATCTGGCGATCGTCCTGGTCGCCATGGCGCACGCCTGGGAGCCGCTGACGGACGGCAGCCGCGCCGCAGAGGCGCTGTACATGACCGTCTACACCTTCCACATGCCGGCGTTCATCCTCATCTCCGGCTACTTCTCGCGCAGCTTCGACATGCGGTCCGACCGCCTCAAGCGCCTGGTGACCGGCATCGCCGTGCCGTACGTCATCTTCGAAGTCGCGTACACCTTCTTCAAGCGCTACGCGGACAACGATCCGACGCAGCCGATCAGTCTGCTCGACCCCTGGTACCTCACCTGGTTCCTGGTTGCGCTCTTCGTCTGGCGGCTCACCACCCCGCTGTGGAAGCTGGTCCGCTGGCCGATTCCGCTCGCGCTCGCCATCGCGGTGCTCGCCTCCGTCTCACCGGACATCGGCGACGACCTCGACCTCCAGCGCGTGCTCCAGTTCCTGCCCTTCTTCGTGCTCGGCCTGTTCATGAAGCCCGAGTACTTCCAGCTGGTGCGGCGCCGCGAGGTGCGGCTGCTCTCCATCCCGATCTTCGCGAGCGCACTGCTCCTCGCGTACTGGGCGGGACCGCGGATGACCTCCGCCTGGTTCTACCGCCGGGACAGCGCACAGGAGTTGGGTGCGCCGTGGTGGGCCGGTGTCGTGATGACGCTGGCGCTGTTCGGCTGCTCCGCGATCCTGACCGCGTGCTTCTTCGCGTGGGTTCCGCGCCGGAAGATGTGGTTCACGGTTCTCGGCGCGGGCACGCTGTACGGCTACCTGCTGCACGGCTTCCTGGCCAAGGGCTCGCGCTTCTGGGGCTGGTTCGACAACTACGACTGGATGCACACGCCTGTCGGGCAGATCATCGTGTCGTTGATCGCCGCGTCGGTGGTGACGCTTCTCTGTACGCCTCCGGTGCAGCGGATGTTCCGCTTCGCGATGGAGCCGAAGATGGAGTGGGCGTTCAAGCGGGATGCCGCGGCGTTGGCCAGGGAGCGGGCAAAGTCCTCTTCCTAGCCGGTTGTTCTTCAGGCCGGTGGTTCTACAGGCCGGTTCTTCTAGTCCGGTGGCTCAATGCCCAGTAGGGCGCGCATGTTGGCGTACTTGGCCGTGAGGCGAGTACGGGTCGGCCCGTCTAGCTCTGCTAGACGGGCCGCGTTCGCGTTGTGGGCCAGGTCCGCCTCCTTGACCAGGCGGGCGCCGGGGGTGGCGAGGATGCGGGCGGCGTACGCCTCAGGGGGCTCGCCCGGCTGTTTCGTGAGGGCGCGGATGACGGCCTTGGTGTACGGGGTCAGGGGGGCGGTCCGCAGCCACTCCTCGGTGAGGGCATTGTCCTCTATGGCGTCGTGGAGCCAGGCCGCGGCGATTTGTTCCGGCGAGCCGCCTCGCGACTCGACTCCCTTCGCCACGGCTTCCAGGTGCTCTGTGTAGGGGCGGCCCGCTTTGTCTTTCTGGGCGCTGTGGGCTTGGCGGGCCAGGGCTTCTACCTCGGGGAGGGTGAGGGTGGGGCTTGGGTTCATGCGGAGATCTTCCCCAACCCCGCCCCTTCCCGAAAACCGTGCCTGCGCCCCGGACCCCGACAAGATGGCCTCAAACGCCGGCCGGGCTGAATGTCTTCAGCCCGTCCGGCGTTTGAGGACGAACTCGGCGGAGCCGGTGATGACGTCCGCCAAGGCCCCCGCGCCAGCGGGTTTGCGGGAAGGGGCGGGGTTGGGGAAAGAAATCAGTTCCTGCCCCGCAGCGCCGCCCGCGCAGGCAACGCCGTCGCCGCGAGGCCCAGTGCCACTGCCCCGCCCGCGAAGGACCCGTACAGCAGCGGGGGAATGTGCGGGGACTCGCCCGTGAGGCCGTTCATCATGGGGACCAGCGTCGCCAGGGCGATCGCCGAGCCGATCACGACCCCCGCGCACGCGACGAGCAGCGCCTCCCACCGCACCATCCGCATCACCTGCCGCCGGGTCGAGCCGATCAGGCGCAGCGTGCCGAGTTCCCTGCGGCGGTCCAGGACGGTCATCACCAGGGTGTTCGCCGCGGCGATCGCCGCGAACCCGCCCAGTACGGCCGCCATCACCGCGTTCGCCCAGGCGTTGACCGCGCGGTCGGTGGACTGGGCGGTGGCGTAGGCGTCACGGTCCCGGAGTGTGCCGAGGGCGCTCAGGGCCCGCGGCGCACCGCCCTTCGTCCAGATCTCGGAGGAGAAGGACGAGGTCACGTGCTGCTTCAAGTCCGCCGCGGGGAGGGTGACTTGGGAGAGGCCCATGCCGCGGCCGTACGTGGCGGCCACCTTCGGTGACGCTTTCGTGCCGTCGGGCAGGCGCAGGGCCATGCGCTCCCCCACCTTCACGTGCGCCGAGTCCGCCAGCCGTGCGTCCACGGCGATCTCGCCCCTGCCGAGCGAGGCCATCGTGCCCGTCCGCACGTCCAGGTCCTGGACCTTGGCCAGGTCACGGGGCGAACCCGTCACCCCCTGCGTCGACGCCGACTCCAGCCAGCGGTCGCCGCCCGAGCCCACCGGCACCAGGACGGAGGTCTTGAGGAGCCCGACGGCCGAAGTGACGCCGGGGGCCCGGCCCGCCTTCGTGACCCCGTCCGCCGTGACTCCCGCTCCCGGCGCGGAGACGATGTGGTCCGCCGTGATGCCCGCGCGCTGCTGGTCGGCCGCCACCCGGTCCTCGCTGGTGTGCATGAAGACGAGGGTCGAGGAGAACGCCATCGCGAGGACGATCGGGGTGATCGCCGAGGCCATACGGCGGGCGTTCGTACGGGAGTTGGCCGCCGCGAGCGAGGCGGAAGCGCCCGCTCCGCGCAGCGGGAGTCCGAACAGGGCCGCGCAGCCGCGGGCGACCAGCGGGCCGAGCAGGGCCACGGCGAGCATGAACAGCATGACGATGCCGAGCGCCACGTTGGCCGCGTCGTCGCCCGTCAGGGAGGAGGCGACCCCGGCGAGGACGCAGCCGCCCACGGCCGCCGCGATGCCCAGCGGCGTACGGATCCAGCCGGGGCGCAGGCGCTCCACCAAGGCCTCGGCGAGCGCCTGGCCCGGCCTGATGCGGGAGGGACGGCGGGCCGCCAGATAGCCGGAGACCAGTGCGGTGAGGACCGCCACGCCGACGGCCGATACGAGGGGGATGAAGGAGACCGAGAGGTCCAGGGCGCCGGGGATCGCGTCCCTGTCCTTCAGCTGCCCGAACCACCAGTCGGCCAGGGCGATTCCGGGCAGGACGCCGACCGCTCCGGCGAGGGGCGCGACAAGCAGGGCTTCGGTGGCGATGGTGCGGCGGATCTGGCGGGGTGTCGTGCCGATGGCCCGCAGCAGCGCGTACTCACGGGCTCGCTGGCCCACGGAGAGCGCCACGGTGCCCGCGGCGGTGAACATGGCGACCATGGTGGCGATGCCGCCGAAGGAGCCGCCGAGTCCGGTGAGCATCTCCTCGGCGTAGGCGAGCCCGGAGCCCTCGGCGGCGCTGCGGTCGCCGCCGGTGAGCACCCGGGCCTTGTCTCCGACGGCCTGCGCGACCCGGGCCCTGAGGGCGTCGTCCGTGACGCCCTTCCCCGGCAGGACCGCGATGGCGTCGACGCGGCCGGGGTGGCCGGAGAGGCGCAGGGCTTCGGAGTCGGCGAACCAGGCGGTGAGCGCGCCTTGCGGGGACGCGGCGGTGCCCGAGACGCGGAAGTCGCGGGGGCCGTCCGCCGTGGTCAGCGTGGTGTGTTCGCCGACGGACGCGCCGGGTGCGGCGAGGACGACCTCGCCGGCCTTCGGGGCGCGGCCCGCGGTGAGCTTCTCGCCGGTGAAGGCGGTGGAGCCCCAGCCGTGCGCGGTGACGCTCCTGGCGCCGGACCGCACGGGGAAGGTGACGTCCGCGACGGCGGTACGCGCGCCGGGCACCGAACCCGCCTTCGCCAGGAGGGAGTCGTCGATCCTGGCCCGGTCGGGCAGCGGTGTGGCCGACTCGGAGCGGCTGTCGCCGCTGCCCGTGACGAAGTGGGCCCGCTGGTCGGCGGCGACCACCACGGGGGCGTCGGCGTACCGGGTGGGCGGCATCGAGGCCCGTACGCCCGTTTCCAGGAGGATGCCGCACGCGGAGACGATCATCGCGGCCATCATCAGCGCGACGAACGTACCCGCGAACGCGGACGGTTTGAAGCGGACGGCGGCGCGGGCGAGGCCGTTGGGCATGGGGATTCTCCGGAGTCGGGCACCCCGAAGGGGCGCGGGGCTGTGTACAGGTGCGGCTCGGCCGCGTGGGCGCGACCAGCCGTATCG
>NZ_JBNNJZ010000094.1:0-21185 GCF_050270335.1 Streptomyces sp. NPDC059900 | reverse complement strand
GGCAGAACGACGCGCTGTACGAGGCCGGGTTCAAGGCACAGTTCAACAGCGGGGCCATGCAGCCGCTGATGTTCTTCATGTCGAACCTCAACTACGTGTTGGTGGCCGTGGTCGGCGGTCTGCGGGTCGCGTCCGGCGCCCTGTCGATCGGTGACGTGCAGGCCTTCATCCAGTACTCGCGGCAGTTCTCGATGCCGCTCACGCAGGTCGCGTCGATGGCGAACCTGGTGCAGTCCGGCGTCGCGTCGGCCGAGCGGATCTTCGAGCTCCTCGACGCGGAGGAGCAGGAGGCCGACCCCGTGCCGGGGGCGCGCCCCGACCAGCTGCGCGGGCGGGTCGAGATGGAGCAGGTCTCCTTCCGCTACGAGAAGGACAAGCCGCTCATCGAGGACCTGTCCCTGAAGGTCGATCCCGGCCACACGGTGGCGATCGTCGGGCCGACCGGCGCGGGCAAGACCACGCTGGTCAATCTGCTCATGCGGTTCTACGAGGTCACCGGCGGGCGCATCACGCTCGACGGGGTCGACATCGCGAAGATGTCGCGCGACGAACTGCGCTCCGGCATCGGCATGGTCCTCCAGGACACCTGGCTGTTCGGCGGCACCATCGCGGAGAACATCGCGTACGGAGCGCCCAAGGACGTCACCCGCGAGGAGATCGAGGAGGCGGCGCGGGCGGCCCACGCCGACCGCTTCTGCCGCACGCTGCCCGACGGCTACGACACGGTGATCGACGACGAGGGCACGGGGGTGAGCGCGGGCGAGAAGCAGCTGATCACGATCGCGCGGGCGTTCCTGTCCGACCCGGTGATCCTGGTCCTCGACGAGGCGACGAGTTCGGTCGACACCCGCACCGAGGTGCTCATCCAGAAGGCGATGTCGCGGCTCGCCCACGGGCGGACCTCGTTCGTCATCGCCCACCGGCTCTCCACGATCCGGGACGCGGACACCATCCTGGTGATGGAGGACGGCGCGATCGTGGAACAGGGCACGCATGACGCACTGCTGGCTGCGGGCGGGGCCTACCAGCGGCTGTACAAGGCCCAGTTCGCCGAAGCCGTGGCCGAGGTCGACTAGGCCGGGCTAGTCGAGGTAGCCCCGCAGCTGGTCCGCGAAGGCGTGGTCCCGCAGCTTGTTGAGGGTCTTGGACTCGATCTGGCGTATGCGTTCGCGTGTCACGCCGAAGATCCGGCCGATCTCCTCCAGGGTGCGGGGCCTGCCGTCCGCGAGGCCGTAGCGCAGCTGGACCACCTTGCGTTCGCGCTCGCCGAGCGTGGAGAGCACCGCCTCCAGGTGTTCGCGAAGGAGCAGGAAGGCCGCCGATTCGACGGGGCTCGTCGCGTCGCCGTCCTCGATGAGGTCGCCGAGCGCGACGTCGTCCTCCTCCCCCACCGGCGCGTGCAGCGACACCGGTTCCTGGGCCAGGCGCAGGACTTCGCTGACGCGCTCGTGCGGCAGGTCGAGCTGGGCGGCGACCTCTTCGGGGGTCGGTTCGTAGCCCCGCTCCTGGAGCATGCGGCGCTGGACGCGGACGACGCGGTTGATCAGCTCGACGACGTGCACGGGCACGCGGATGGTACGGGCCTGGTCGGCGAGGGCCCGGGACATGGCCTGGCGGATCCACCAGGTCGCGTACGTGGAGAATTTGTAGCCGCGGGCGTAGTCGAACTTCTCGACGGCCCTGATCAGGCCCAGGTTTCCCTCCTGGACGAGATCGAGCATGGTCAGTCCGCGTCCGACATACCGCTTGGCGACGGAGACGACCAGGCGGAGGTTGGCCTCGATCAGGCGGCGCTTGGCCATCCGGCCCATGACGACCAGCTTGTCGAGGTCCAGGGCCAGTTGCGAGTCCAGGTCGGTGGCCAGGCGCAGCTTCTCCTCGGCGAAGAGACCGGCCTCGACACCGCGCGCGAGTTCCACTTCCTCCGCCGCCGTGAGCAGCGGGATCCGGCCTATCTCACGCAGATACTGCCGGAACAGGTCGGACGAGGGGCCGCCGGTGTCGGCGCGGCCACGGGGTGCGGCGGGAGGCAGCGGCAGCGCGCCGCTCTCCGGTTCGAGCGCCTCCGGGGCGGCGTCCCGCAGGTCGGGGATCGCCTCCGCTTCGGGGCTTTCGGGCCCTGCTTCCGGGTGCCGTGCGGCGCGACTCTGTGGGGGCACGGCCGCGATGACGTCCGTATCCGCCTCCGCCTCCGCTTCCGCGGCAACGGCGGTCTCGGTCTGGGTGAGGGTCTGGGTCTGCACGGGGGCGACCTCCATGATGATCGCTGCTGAGGCGTGCGGCAGCGGTACAGCGGGATCGGCTTCGACGGCCTCGCCGCTGTCCGTCCCGAACACGATGTGTGGAATCGCGGGTTCGCCGGATCCGCATCCGCTGTCTGCGGGCCGGCCGCGCTCCGAGGACTCAGGCACCGCAACCCAGTGTGGGGCACGACACACGGCCGCCACGAGGGGCGTGCGGTGACTTTTTGAGTCCGGTCCGTAACCGCGTGGTTACCCCACGGGTAACCAGCGGGGCGGTGTCCGAACCTCAGAGTGCGTCGGCGCCGCGCTCGCGAAGCGCCCTTCCGTACTGCTGGAGGACCCACAACTCGTTCTGGACGGCGGCCAGTTGGGCCGCGTCACGCTGGGCGCTCAGGCGGGTCAGACTGCCCTGGACGTCGCGGATACGGCGGTCCACGGCGCGCAGCCTGACCTGGACGAGCTGCATGCCCGCGTAGATCTCGTCCACCGATCTGCGCAGGATGGCCTCGACGGCCAGCTCGGTGACCATGGCGCGGACCGTGTCGTCGGGAGCCGCGTCCAGGACACGGGCGAGGTAGGTCTGTGGCTCGGGGATGCCCGCCTCGGCGCCGCCCGCCTCCTCGATGCACCGGCGCACCGCTGCATACGGCGGGGCGGTGAACTCGTCCGCCCCATACGCGTCGAACGCCGGGGAGACCAGCTCCGGGCGCTGGAGGGCCAGCTTGAGCAGCTCGCGCTCGGTGCGGTGGGCGGGGCTGCGGAGCGTGAGCGCCGGGCCGGAGGGCCCTGAGGGCACAGCCGGCGCGGAGGGGGCATACTGCTGGCCGCGTGGCGGGCCCTGCTGCGGGGCCGGGCCCCGGCCGCCCCGGTCGCGGGCCCAGCGCGCCAGCTGGGCGACGCGCTTGACCACGAACTGGGTGTCCATGATGCCGAGCATCCCGGCGAGCTGTACGGCCACTTCGTGCTGTGCGCCGCTGTTCTTGATGCGGGCCACGACCGGCGCGGCCTCGTCCAGGGCGGCGGCGCGGCCCGCGGGGGTCTCCAGGTCGTACCTGCCGACGATCTGGCGCAGCGCGAACTCGAAGAGCGGCGTGCGGGGTTCGACGAGGTCGGCGACCGCCGCGTCCCCCTTGGCCAGGCGCAGCTCGCAGGGGTCCATGCCCTCGGGCGCGATGGCGATGTACGTCTCGGCGGCGAACTTCTGGTCGTCCTCGAAGGCGCGCAGGGCGGCCTTCTGGCCTGCCGCGTCACCGTCGAAGGTGAAGATCACCCGCGCCGAGCCGTTGTCCATCAGGAGGCGGCGCAGGATCTTGATGTGGTCGCCGCCGAAGGCGGTGCCGCAGGTCGCGATGGCGGTGGTGACACCGGCGAGGTGGCAGGCCATGACGTCCGTGTAGCCCTCGACGACGACCGCGCGGGAGGTCTTGGCGATCTCCTTCTTGGCCAGATCGACTCCGTAGAGCACCTGGCCCTTCTTGTAGATCGGCGTCTCGGGGGTGTTGAGGTACTTCGGGCCGTTGTCGTCGTCGCGCAGCTTGCGGGCGCCGAAGCCGACGACCTCGCCGCTGATGTCGCGGATCGGCCACATCAGCCGGCCGCGGAAGCGGTCGATGGGGCCGCGGCGGCCCTCCTGGGAGATGCCGGAGAGGACGAGCTCCTTGTCGGTGAAGCCCTTGCCGCGCAGGAACCGGGTGAGGTGGTCCCAGCCCGCCGGGCTGTAGCCGACGCCGAAGTGCGCGGCGGCGGCCTGGTCGAAGCCGCGCTCGGCCAGGAACTTCCTGCCGATCTCGGCTTCGGGGCTCTCCAGCTGGTCGACGTAGAACTGCGCGGCGATCTTGTGGGCCTCGACCAGGCGGATGCGCTCGCCGCGCTGGCTCGACGGGTTGTACCCGCCCTCTTCGTAGCGAAGGGTGATGCCCGCCTGGGAGGCGAGGCGCTCGACCGTCTCCGAGAAGGTGAGGTGGTCGATCTTCATCACGAAGGCGATCGTGTCGCCGCCTTCCTGGCAGCCGAAGCAGTGGAAGAGACCCTTGCCCGGGCTGACCTGGAAGGACGGTGACTTCTCGTCGTGGAAGGGGCACAGGCCCTTGAGGTTGCCTCCGCCCGCGTTCCGCAGCTGGAGATAGTCGGAGACCACGGCGTCGATCGGGACCGCGTCCCGAACCGCCTTCACGTCCTCGTCATTGATCCTTCCAGCCACGTTGGAATACTACGACCCGGCTACGACACTCCCGCCCTGCCCCGTCACCCGAGCAGTGACTCCAGGGGGACGGACGGGTCGGAGAGGGACTCGGCGGGCGGTCGTGCCCCCGTGCGGATCAGCTTCTGGATGCTGTCCGTGACGTCCCACACATTCACGTTCATCCCGGCGAGGACACGCCCCTCGCTCAGCCAGAAGGCGACGAACTCGCGCTTGCCGGCATCGCCCCGGATCACGACCTGGTCGTACGAACCCGGCGGCGCCCATCCCGAGTACTCCAGGCCCACGTCGTACTGGTCGGAGAAGAAGTAGGGCACCCGGTCGTACGCCACGTCCTTGCCGAGCATCGCGCGGGCCGCGGCCGGGCCGCCGTTCAGGGCGTTCGCCCAGTGCTCCACGCGCAGCCTCGTGTCGAAGAGCGGGTGCTGGACGGCGGCCACGTCGCCCGCGGCGAAGATGTCCGGGTCCGAGGTCCGCAGGGAGGCGTCGACCACGACACCGCCGCCGTGCGCCCGGTCGGCGATCTCCAGACCGGCGGATTCGGCGAGCGAGGTGCGCGGGGCGGCGCCGATCGCGGCGAGCACGTCGTGCGCCGGGTGCTCCTCGCCGTCGTCCGTGCGGGCGGCGAGGACCATGCCGTCCTGGCCCGCGATCTCGACGAGCCGGGCGCCGAAGTGGAAGCGCACGCCGTGCTCGGCGTGCAGGTCGGCGAACATCTGGCCGATCTCGGGGCCGAGGACCGCGTGCAGCGGGGTGGGCTCGGGCTCGACGACGGTGACCTCCGCGCCGTACTCCCGTGCGGCGGCGGCGATCTCCAGGCCGATCCAGCCCGCTCCGGCGATCACCAGATGGCCGTTGTCCCGGCCGAGACTGGCGAGAACCTGCCGCAGCCGGTCGGCGTGCGCGAGACGGCGCAGGTGGTGCACGCCCGCCAGGCCGGTGCCGGGGACGTCCAGGCGGCGCGGCTCGGCGCCGGTGGCGAGGAGGAGCTTGTCGTAGTGGATGACGGCGCTGTCACCGAGGCGGACGGCCTTGGCCTCGCGGTCGACGGAGACGACGGTCTGGCCGAGATGCAGCTCCACGTCCGCCTGTGCGTACCAGGCGGGTTCGTGGACGTAGACGCTGTCGCGATCCTCCTTGCCCAGGAGGTATCCCTTCGACAAGGGCGGGCGCTCGTACGGGTGATCGCGTTCGTCACCGATGAGGATCACCCGGCCGGTGAAGCCCTCGGCCCGGAGTGTCTCGGCCGCTTTCGCGCCCGCGAGACCTCCTCCGACAATGACGAACGTCTGATCCGCGTCGACCACTTGATGCCTCCTCAAAGCCTTGCCGTCAGGGGGAGCGTCCCGCACAGAGCGTGATGGGGGAAGGGGTTGCGAACCGATCCGGCCAGTTTTCGTCACGCCCCGTGGTCGAACGGCTCATTTCGCATATGTCAGGGGTGTCTTGCCGTGAGCCGCGCGTGCAGGGAGCGGGCCGCCGCGTCGGTGAGCGAGGCGATCTGGTCGACGACCACGCGCAGTGCCGCGCGGTCGTCGGACGCCGTTTCGTACAGCGCGCGGAACTGCGGGTCGAGTCCTTCGGGGGCGCGGGCCGTGAGCGCCTCGGCCAGTTCGGCGACGACGATCCGCTGGTCCGCGCGCAGCCGCTCCTGGGCGGGGCGCTGCATCACGTAACGGTCGGCGACGGCCTTGAGGACCGCGCACTCGTGGCGTGCCTCGCGCGGGACGACCAGTTCGGCGGCGTACCGGGTCAGGGGGCCCTTGCCGTACCGCTCGCGGGTCGCGCTCTCCGCGGCGAGACAGAAGTGGCCGATGAGCTGGCTCGTCGCGTCCTTCAGGCGGCCCTGGGCGATCGCCGAGCCGTCGTACCCGTGCGGCCACCACTCCTGGTCCAGGAGGCGGTCCAGGGCCGCGGACAGCTCTTCGGGGTCGGTGTCCGCCGGTACATAGCGTCCGATGGCCACGGCGAAGATGTCCGCGCGCTCGGGCTCGGCGTGCAGCACGTTCGGATCGATGTGCCCGGCGTGCAGGCCGTCCTCCATGTCGTGCACCGAGTACGCGACGTCGTCGGACCAGTCCATGACCTGGGCCTCGAAGCAGGTGCGGCGGCCCGGCGCCTCCTTGCGGACCCAGTCGAAGACCGGCCGGTCGTCCTCGTAGACCCCGAACTTGGGGGATCCGGGGTCGGTGGGGTGGGCGCCGCGCGGCCAGGGGTACTTGGTGGCGGCGTCCAGGGCGGCGCGGGTCAGATTGAGCCCTACGCTGACCGGTGCGCCGGTGTCCTCGTCCGTGACGAAGCGCTTCGGTTCGATGCGGGTCAGCAGGCGCAGGGACTGGGCGTTGCCCTCGAAGCCGCCGCAGCTTTCCGCCACTTCGTTCAGCGCCTGCTCGCCGTTGTGCCCGAAGGGCGGGTGGCCCATGTCGTGGGAGAGGCAGGCGGTCTCCACCAGGTCGGGGTCGCAGCCGAGGGCGGCGCCGAGCTCGCGGCCGACCTGGGCGCACTCCAGGGAGTGCGTCAGACGGGTCCGTGCGCTGGCGTCCCACGCCTCGTTGCTGCGCGTGCCGGGGGTGACCACCTGGGTCTTTCCGGCGAGGCGGCGCAGCGCGGCGGAGTGCAGAACGCGCGCGCGGTCCCGCTGAAAGGCGGTGCGCCCCGGCCTTTTGTCCGGCTCGGCGGCCCATCGCTCGACGGCGGCCTCGTCATAGGCCGCCTCAGCGCCGTACGCGTTCGATGCAGTGCCTTCCATGCACCGACAGTAAACGCAAGCAGTGACAAAGAGGGCTTCAGGGGCCCTGCGTGGCCGTCCCGGTGACCGTCACGCGGACGTCAGCTGACGGGGCGGAACCTGCGTGGCGGTGGCGCGGGCCCGGTCGTAGCGGTGCAGGAGGAGGCGGGCCATGGCCGGGTGGGCGCCGAGCGGGGCCGACGCGATCCAGGGCGCGGCGTCGGCGCACTGGGTGGCGAAGCGGCCGGGTGCCGTGAAGTACGAGGCCACGGCGGTGCGGTGGCGGCCGCGGGCGGCGAGGGCGCGCACCGCCGCGGGCACGCTGAGCGCGGCGGCCCCGGTCGGCGTCGCGTACGCGGGTATGACCGGTACGCCGAGCCGCTGGGCCAGGAGGTCCGCCGCGTGGCGGGTGTCCGTGGCGGAGTCCGGGTCGCGGGAGCCCGCCGCGGCCAGAATCACGGCGTCGGTGCGCCGGTCGGGCCCGGTCGGCCAGCCTGCTTCCAGGAGCCGGTCGTGCAGCGCGTCGACGAGCAGGGGGTGCGGGCCGAGCGGGGCGGCGACCCGCGTGTCGAGATGCGGCGCGTCGGCGGCGGCGCCGGGGATGTCGTGCTTGACGTGGTAGCCGCGGGCGAGCAGCAGCGGCACGAGGACCGCGGAGCCGCCCCGCTCCGCGGCGAGGGTGGCGAGGGTGGCGAGGGTGTCGGTGAGCAGCGGCTCGTTCAGCTCGATGTGGCCGAGGCGCACGGTGAGGGCCGGCCGCAGCTCGCGGACCCGGTCCAGGAGCGCCGTGACGGTGGCGAGCGCGCGCGGGTCACGGCTGCCGTGGGCGACCACCACGAGATCCGGGGCGGCGCCGTTACGCGGGGCGGGGCGGCGCCTGCCGTCGAGGGAGACGAGGTTGAGCTGGCTGCCGAGCTGGCTGGTGATGCGGTCCATGATTTGCGCCGTACTTTCGAGAGGGGTGCTGCCGGACTCGTCGCGAAGAGGGTTCGACGGCGTCATGGACCGAGGATGGCCGTACCGCATTTCGGTCGCGTTGCGCGCCGGTGACGGGTCCTTTCGGCCTGGCTCACCGGCGGGAACGCGGCGTTGTCAGTGCGGTCGCTTACCGTTGTGCGCAGAGACCGGATCGGGGGGATCCGGCATCGGGGCACGGGGGAACGGGATGGAGCTGCCGGGATGGACGCGGCGGCCGGGGGCCGGGAGGCCGTCGGGGGCGAAGGCGCCGTCGGGGGTGCGGGCCCGGCTCCGCGGCGCTGCGGCCCGGCTCGGCCGCCTGTGGTCGCCGCTGCGGTCGCGCTTGAGGATCCCGCGTACGCGCCGGGGGCAGCGGCGGGCCGTGCAGGCCTTCATGGCCGTCTGCGTCCTCGCGCTGCTGCCCGCGACCTGGCTGTTCGTGACGGCGGAGGGGCGCCTGCACACGACGGCTGACGTGCCGCGCACCCGGGTCGCGGTCGTCTTCGGCGCCGGGCTGTGGAACGGCGAGCCCTCGCCCTATCTCGCGCACCGCCTGGACGCGGCCGCCGAGCTGTACGAGGCGGGACGGATAGAGGTCGTGCTCGTCACCGGCGACAACAGCCGCGAGGAGTATGACGAACCGGACGCCATGCGCGCGTATCTGACCGAGCGCGGTGTGCCGGGGCGCCGGATCGTCAGTGATTACGCGGGCTTCGACACCTGGGACAGCTGCGTGCGCGCGAAGAAGGTGTTCGGCGTCGACCGGGCGGTGCTGATCAGCCAGGGCTTCCACATACGCAGGGCCGTCGCGCTCTGCCGCGCGGCGGGCGTCACGTCGTACGGCGTCGGGGTCGACGCCAAGCACGACGCGACCTGGTACTACGGCGGCGCGAGGGAGGTCTTCGCGGCGGGCAAGGCGGCGTTGGACTCGGCGTTTCGACCGGATCCGCGCTTCCTCGGCCCCCGGGAGCCGGGCGTGGACCGGGCGCTGGCCGCACCTCGCTGATCCCGGGCCCTGAGCGGGGTTGTGTCTGCCTGCTTTCGCTCATCGGCCGGGTGCGGGTCGTGGTCCGTCCGCGCGCGGTTCCCCGCGCCCCTGAAGGGGCTCACAGCGGGGTATGGGGCTCGCTGAGGTCGGCTTACCGCGTGTGTAACGCGATCGCGTCGGGGCGCGTAACACGTGCCACGGACCCTGGTCGGCATGCACACCGATGCGACACCGACCCACTGTCCGTACTGCGCGCTGCAATGCGGGATGAGCCTGGCCGGCGGCCCCGGCGGGGTGGAGGTCGTGGAGCGTCCGCAGTTCCCCGTGAACAGGGGCGCGCTGTGCGGCAAGGGCCGCACCGCACCCGCCGTGCTCTCCTCCCGGGTGCGCCTGACCGAGCCACTCATCCGATCCCACGCCACGGGCCGGCTCGAACCGGCCACCTGGGAGGAGGCCGTAGCCCGCGTCGCCGAGGGCCTTTCCCGCACCCGCGGGGAGCACGGCGCGGACGCCTGCGGGGTGTTCGGCGGCGGGGGTCTGACCAACGAGAAGGCGTACGCCCTGGGGAAGTTCGCCCGGGTGGCGCTCGGCACCTCGCAGATCGACTACAACGGCCGGTTCTGCATGTCGTCGGCGGCAGCGGCGGGGCAGCGGGCCTTCGGGCTCGACCGCGGGCTGCCGTTCCCCCTTGAGGACATCCCGCGCACCGGGTGCGTGATCCTCGTCGGGTCGAACCTCGCCGAGACGATGCCGCCCGCGCTGCGGTATCTGACGGAACTGAAGGAGAACGGCGGGAAGCTGATCGTCGTCGACCCGCGCAGGACCCGCACCGCCGAGCAGGCCGACCTCCATCTCGCGCCGCGCCCCGGCACCGACCTGGCTCTCGCGCTCGGCCTGCTGCACCTGGTGGTGGCCGAGGGGCGCACGGACGAGGCGTTCATCGAGGAACGGACGAGCGGCTGGGGCGAGGCGCGGGCGGGGGCGATGGCGCACTGGCCGGAGTACGTGGAGCGGATCAGCGGCGTTCCGGTGCCGCAACTGCGGGACGCGATGCGGATGTTCTGCGACGCCGAGGCCGCGATGGTGCTCACCGCGCGCGGGCCCGAGCAGCAGTCCAAGGGCACGGACACGGTGGGCGCGTGGATCAACCTCTGCCTCGCGACGGGCAACGCGGGCCGTCCGCTCGCCGGGTACGGCTGCCTGACCGGGCAGGGCAACGGCCAGGGCGGCCGGGAACACGGCCAGAAGGCCGACCAGTTGCCCGGCTACCGCAAGCTGGCGGACCCGGCGGCGCGGGCACATGTGGCGCGGGTGTGGGGCGTCGACCCCGACTCGCTCCCCGGCCCCGGCCGGTCCGCGTACGAACTGCTCGACGCGCTCGGCGGGGACATCAAGGCCCTGCTCCTGATGGGTTCCAACCCGGTCGTGTCGGCGCCGCGCGCCGCACACGTGGAGGAGCGCCTCCGCTCGCTCGACTTCCTCGCGGTGGCCGACGTGGTGCTCTCCGAGACGGCGCAACTGGCCGATGTCGTGCTGCCGGTGACCCAGTGGGCCGAGGAGACGGGGACGGTGACGAACCTGGAGGGCCGGGTGCTGCTGCGCCGCCGGGCCCTGAGCGCGCCGGACGGCGTCCGCAGCGACCTGGACGTGCTCCACGGCCTCGCCGCCCACCTCGGCCACGAGAAGGGCTTCCCGACGGACCCGGAGGAAGTCTTCGAGGAACTGCGCCGCGCGAGCGCGGGCGGGGCTGCGGACTACTCGGGAATCTCGTACGCACGCCTGCGGGAGGGCGACGGGGAGGGGGTCTTCTGGCCGTGCCCCGCGAGCGAGAATGCGGGCGCGGCGGACGAGGGCGCGGGCCAGGCGGGCGCCGTACACCCCGGCACCCCCCGCCTCTTCCTCGACCGGTTCGCCACCGACGACGGGCGGGCACGGTTCGTGCCGGTGGTGCACCGGGACGCCGGTGAGGAGCCGGACGCGGAGTATCCCGTGCTCCTGACCACGGGGCGGGTCCTCGCGCAGTACCAGTCGGGGGCCCAGACACGCCGCGTCGACGAGCTCAACTCCGCCGCCCCCGGACCGTTCGTGGAGCTGCATCCGCGGCTCGCAGCGCGGCTCGATGTCGGGGACGGCGAGCCGGTGAGCGTCGTGTCGCGCCGCGGCCGGGCCGTCGCACCGGCGCGGATCACGAGCGCGATCCGCGCCGACACCGTCTTCATGCCGTTCCACTGGCCGGGCGAGGGCCGGGCCAACTCCCTCACCAATCCGGCACTTGACCCGGTGTCACGGATGCCGGAGTTCAAGGTCTGCGCGGTGCGGCTGGAGCGGGCCCGGCTCTCGTAGACACAGGAGAGTCAGCAGGTGCGGCTGCGGGCGGGAGCGGCTGTCAGCAGATGCGGCAGCAGGCGGGAGCGGCTGTCAGCAGGTGCGGCCGAGGTAGTGCGCGCCCTGGATCTTGTCCGCCGCTCCCAGCCAGCTCCTGCCCGGGCCCACACAGCGCTCGTAGTCGGGGCCCCACGCGACCTTCACCTTGATGACGACGTTCGAGCCGTCGTCCGTGCAGTGGTTGTAGAAGGCGTCGCTGCCGGTCTCGTAGAAACCGCAGGGGTTCAGGACGGCCGTCGGGGCGTGAGCGGACGCGGCGGCGGCCACGGGGAGGCCGAGGGTAAGGGCTACGGCGCCGACGAGGGCCGGCAGCGAACGGCGAAGGCTCATGGGGCAACTCCTGCTTGAGGATGGGGTGCTCACGCACCGAATCGACTCGCGCACCGACTGGTGCGTGACGGGAGACTGCCACACCCGTCACCCTCCGTGACTACGCGCTCCCGGTGCGTCGCTCGCACGGGCTACTGAGTCCACCGGATCGAGTACGCAGCGACCTGAGCTGCGGTGATCCGCTCACCCTCGCGCGCGGAACGACGCCCAGTCCCCTCCCCCGATCACCGACCCCGAAGCCCGCAGCCGCGCCGCCACCCGAGGCGCCGCGACGTACACCCACGCGCGCGCCGCCGCCCCGCCCGGCAGAGCCACCTCGCGCTCCACGCGTTCGTACAGATTGCGGGGGTCGCCCGGTGCGTAGACCTCCAGTACGTCGAGATCGGCGAGGAGCCGCTCGTACGCGAACGGCAGGGCGGTGATCAGCTCGCCGTGCACCTGGCCGCCGCCGGGCTCCTCCACCAGGTACGGGTAGCCGGGCCCTTCGTAGAGGATCGCCCCCGCGAGCCGGGCGGGCACTTCCGCCGCCGCCCGGCCGCGCAGATGGGCGGCGTGGTTCGGCTCCCCCGGCCGCAGCGTCCCGTAGACGAAGAACGGCAGCCGGGCCCCCTGCGACGTCACCCGGCCGTCTCCTGCTCCACCCACTCCAGGTACGCCGCGCTCCCCCGTACGACCGGCGTCGCGATGATCTCGGGGGTGTCGTAGTCGTGGGCCCCGGTCAGCCAGGACTCCAGGGCGTCGTACCGCGCGGCGGTCGTCTTGAACAGCACCTGCCACTCCTGCGCGGTCTCCACGGCGCCCTCCCACCGGTAGACGGAGACGACGGGCCCCGCGATCTGCGCGCAGGCGGCGACGCGTGCCGCCACCGCTCCGCTCGCGAGGTCCTGAGCTTTCTGCGCGGTATCGGTCGTGGTCAGCACGGTGAGCACCGCTGCCTGTCCGGATGCGGACCCGGCTTCGTTCGTCGACGTCATGCACCGATTGTCACCGGGCCGGACGGCCGGCCGGAAGCGGCTACGGCAAGGGCCACCGGCCAGGCCGAAGGTCCCGAACCCGGCGGTTCCACCCCGCTTACCCCCGTCTGTTACACAACCTCCCGATTTCCGTGATGGAAGCTTCCTAACGTCGACAGGGACATGAACCTCACCTGCCCCCGCCGCCGCCTCCTGCGCCGTGCCGCCCTCCTCACCGTCACGGCTGCCGTCGTGCTGGCCGGCTGCGGCAGCATGGACGGCCTCGACGCCGGTGAGCCCGCGCCGTCCGTGTCCGTGCAGCCGCGCCCCGACGCGCTTTGGCCCGCCTGGTCCGGTACGTCGTCCCAGACACCCGGCGCCGACACCGCGACGCACCAGCCGCCGCCGGAACCCCTGGAAGGGCTCCCGAAGCTGGGCAAGGGCGGGCTCGGCGCGGCGGACTTCCGCAAGATCCTGCGTGCCGATCCGCGGATGAAGCCGCTAGCGGACCGCGGCGAGATCGACCGCCCCGGCAAGGCCGGGCTCCGGCCGCCGCTCCTGACCGACCTGACCGGCGACGGGCAGCCCGAGCTGCTGGTGGCCGCCGACACGGAGAGCGGACGCAGCGTCCTCGCCGTCTACCGTGCGCACGAAGGCCGCGTCTACCCGGTCCTGCTCACCGCGGGCAAGCGCGTGAGCGTCGCGACGATCGGCCCGGACCTGCTGGTGCGCAGCTCCTGTGCGGACGGCGGCGAACAGGCCGTGCGGTACCACTGGGACGGCGTACGGCTGTCCACGGTGAGCGACATCAAGAGCTACAAGAAGACGCCGGGCGCCGACGGCTCCCCGGCACCGGTCCCCACGCCGGAGCCCTCCGAGGACGGTGACGGGCGGTGATGAAAGGCATCGCCGGGCGGGCCCGCGCCGCGCTCAACGCCCTCGGCCTCCGCTGGAAGATCACCGCGCTGCTCGCCCTCGGCTGTGCGGTCGTCGCCGTCGCGATCGGGGCCCTCGTCCACCAGGCACGCCTCGAACAGGTCTCCGCGAGCGCCAGGTCCGGGGCCACCGCGCAGCTGGTGCGGGTGCGCCAGCTGTACGAGCTGACGGGGCAGGTCGACTCGGACGAGGACACCGGCATGGACGCCGCGCTCGACGCCCCGGATCTGCCCGCGTCGCTGCGGGCCGCGGCCCTGGACGGGCGGCGGACCACCTACCTCGACATGGGCGCGGACGATCCCGTCGTGTGGGCGGCGCGGCCGGTGGGCGACCGGGTGCTCTCCGTGCGTGAGCCGCTGACCGAACAGGCCGCCGAGATGGCGGAGTTCGACGAGAAGCTGATGGCGTCGGGTGCCGTGGTCGTCATCCTCGCGGCGCTCGGCGGCGCCGCGCTCTCCAGCAGGCTCAGCCGCGAGCTGCGGACCGCCGCGGCCATCGCGCGCCGTATCAGCCAGGGCGAACTCGACGCCCGTATCGACCACCCGAGAGCGCCGGGCAGCCGTCCCGGCAAGGACGAGGTGGCCGAACTCGCGGCGGCCGTCGACACGATGGCGGCCTCCCTGCAACAGCGCCTGGAGGCCGAGCAGCGCTTCACCGCGGACGTCGCCCACGAGCTGCGCACCCCGCTGACCGGCCTGCACACCGCGGCCGAACTGCTGCCGCAGAGCCGGCCCACGGAGCTCGTGCGGGACCGGGTCGCGGCCCTGTGCACCCTCACCGAGGACCTGCTCGAAGTGGCGCGCCTCGACGCGGAGATGGAGCGACCCGACCTGGGCTCGCACCGCCTGGGCACGCTGACCGAGGGGATCGTGCAGCGGTCGGGGTGCCCGGTGCGGTTCGCGGCGGCGTGCGGTCCGGACGACACGCTCGTACGCACCGACGCGCGCCGCCTGGAGCGGATCATCGCCAACCTCGTCGCCAACGCCCGCAGGCACGGCGCGGGCACGGTCGACGTACGGGTGGCCGGGCCCGTGGTCACGGTCAGCGACCGCGGGCCCGGCTTCCCCGAGCACCTCCTGAAGGACGGCCCGCAGCGCTTCCAGACCGGTGCCCGTGAGCGCGGCCAGGGCACGGGCCTCGGCCTGACGATCGCGTTCGGCCAGGCGCAGGCCATCGGGGCGCGGGTGGAGCTGCGCAACGCGCGGGACGGCGGCGCGGTGGCGGCGGTGCACCTGCCGGAGGCCTGACCGCCGCGGGACAGGTGTCAACTCCCGTACGGGCGGACCTCCTTGGCACTCCGCAGCGCCCACGCCCACCAGTGGAGCTGGTCGAGCATCGACTTGGCGGCGGCGTTCGCGGCCGCCGGGTCCTTGTGGGTGCCGTCGTCGGCGAAGAGCGCGCCCGCGTTGTGGAAGGAGACGGTCTCGCGGATCGTCATGGTGTGCAGCTCGGCGAAGACCGGCCGCAGGTGCTCGACCGCGCGCAGGCCGCCGGAGAGCCCTCCGTAGGAGACGAAGGCGAGGGGCTTGGCCTGCCATTCGGCGTTGTGCCAGTCGATGAGGCTCTTGAGGGACGCGGGGTAGGAGTGGTTGTACTCGGGGGTGAGGACGACGAAGGCGTCGGCGGCGGCGAGCTTCGGGGTGACCTTGCCGAGTTCGGCGCGGGTGCCGGGCGAGGGGTTGTGGGAGAGCGCGGTGGGCAGGTGGGAGTCGGCCAGGTCGATGACGTCCGCCTCGAAGTCCGGGCGTTCCCGGATCCGGGACAGCAGCCAGTCGGCGACGATCGGCCCGAAGCGGCCCTCGCGGTTGCTTCCGATGATGACGGCGACGCGGGGAGCGGCGGGCGTGGCGGGCTCAGTGGACGCGATGGACTCGGTGGACGCGGAATCAGTGGCAGTCGTGTTCGTGGTCATGAGAGGAGCTTCCTTCCTCAACCTAACTTGAGGTCAAGCGGCTCCCGCGACGAGTTCGCCACGCGGCCGCCGGACCCGCTGCCGCCCCCTCCTTGGCACCCGCCGAGCGCGCACTCCCCCACGTCGTACGGTGAAGCCCATGACAACTCCCGCGCCTCTGCTGCGCCTTGAAATCGACGGCCGGGCCGCCACCGCCGACCGGCTGCTGTGGCCCGCTCTCGGCGGCGTGGGGCACTTCACCGCGATGCAGGTCAGGGGAGGCGCGACGCGCGGGCTCGGGCTGCATCTGGCCCGGCTCGACGAGGCGACCCGCGAGCTGTTCGGCAACGGGCTCGACGGCGAGCACGTCCGCGCGCTGATCCGGCACGTGCTGCGCGACGACATCACCGATGCCTCCGTACGTGTCCACGTCCACGCACCGGAGGGCGAGCCGTCCGTGACGGTCACCGTCCGGCCGCCGGGCGGGATGTCCGAGGTCGCTCAGGCCTTGCAGTCCGTGCCCTATCAGCGGCCCTTCCCGCACATCAAGCACCTGGGCGGCTTCGGCCAGGCCCGGCACGGGGAGCTCGCCCGGCGCGCGGGCTTCGACGACGCGCTGCTCACCGCGCCCGACGGGACGATCAGCGAAGGCGCCGTCACGAACATCGGCTTCTTCGACGGCTCGGAGGTCGTCTGGCCCGACGCGCCCTGCCTGACCGGCATCACCATGCAGCTCCTTGAACCGCGGCTCGCGGCCGCCGGTTTTCCCTCCCGCCGGGCCCCGGTCACGCTCGCTGACCTCTCCTCGTACACGGCCGCCTTCGTCACGAACGCGCGGGGCATCGCGCCCGTGCGACGGATCGACGCCACGGAGTTCGCGGTCGGCGAGCAGCTGATGGAGACGCTGGCGAAGGTGTATGCCGACGTCCCGTGGGACACCGTCTGAGGCGCAATCAGGTGCCGGGCGGGTCCGGGGCGGAGTACCGGGTCACCCATTCACAGGCGCCGTGGGCTCCCTTCGGACTCTCCTCGGCGACACGCCGGGTGACCTGCTGGAATGTTTCCGTCGGAGTGTCAGAAGCGGCTTCAGCGCTGCCTTTCTGACGAGCCTTCAGGAGGCGTGCGCCGCCGAGTGCCACTTACCTCGGTAGAGCGGGGTTCGACCGACGCAGCGGCACGTGGAGGTGCCGCGGGCCGTGCCCTCTGAAGCTTCTCGGAGGAGCAAGCACGATGCGCAAAGCCCGCCTGCTGACCACTGCCGCGCTCGCCGTCGCATCGGCGGGCTTCCTCGCCCCACCGGCGGCCGCCGCCTCCGCCGAGGGTGGCGGGGGAGGTCTCGAAGTCCGTCCCGCCACCGTCATGCCGGGCGACGCGGTCACCGTGAGCACCACCGCGTGCGGCAGCGAGGGGGCCGCTTCGGGGGATGCCAGCGCGGTCGGCGCCGGCACGTTCACGCTGACGCCGGGCGCGGGCGAACAGACGGCGGTCGGTGAGTTCAAGGTGCCGCCGTCGGCCCAGCCCGGCACCTACGAGATCGTCGCGAAGTGCTCCGGTTCCGGCGCCGGCGGCAAGGAGACGGCGGGCGACCTGGTCGTGACGATCACCTCCACGGCCGCCGCCCGCGAGGAGCAGCCGGTGGCTCCGAAGGGCTATGTGAAGACGGGGGTCGGCGGCGCTCTTGGCCCCGATCCCGTGCAGACCGCGGCGGGTGTGGCGGCGCTTGCCGTGGCCGCCGCGGGCGGTACCTGGCTCCTGCATCGCCGGGCGAGAGGCGACAGGATCTGACGGACACCCTCCGCTGTCCACCGGTACCGCCAGCCCCCTCCCTCTCCGGGTCCGCAAGTCCCTCGCGGATCCGGAGGGGGATGCGGGGACCGGCCTTCCCGAACCCCGAGGGGGACGAGTCGAGTGAGACCCCTGGGTACCCCGGGAAGCAAGAGCTCTGCCGGCCGGCCCCTCGGCAGGAAGAGCCTCAACTCCGCCATAGGCGCGGTCACGGTCCTCGCCCTGTGCTCGGGGGCGTGGCTGCTGCACAGCGGCCAGGAGACCCGTACGCCGCCCCAGCCGTCCGCGGCGCAGGCCGCGTCGGCCCGTCCCGATTCCGGCCGCGCTCCGGCCGCCGCGGCACTCCCCCCGTCCCCGCCCGACCGGATCCGGATCCCGTCGATCCGGGTCGACGCGCCCCTCATGGGGCTCGGCCTGACGCGGCAGGGCAGCCTCGACGTACCGCCGCCGAAGAAGACGAACCTGGCGGGCTGGTACGAGTCGGGGACGACGCCCGGCGAGAGCGGCACGGCGATCGTGGCGGGGCACGTCGACAACGCCGAAGGGCCGTCCGTCTTCTACGACCTGGGCAGACTGACCAGGGGCAGCACCATCGAACTCGAACGCAGGGACGGCAGCGTCGCGGTGTTCACGGTCGACGCGAACGAGGTCTACGAAGCGGAGAAGTTCCCCGACGAGAAGGTGTACGGGGCCGCGGACCGCCCGGAGCTGCGGGTGATCACGTGCGGCGGCAGCTACTCCAGGAAGACGGGCTACCAGGGCAACGTGGTGGTCTTCGCCCACCTGACGAGCGTGCGCTGACGCCGGGCTCGGCAGCGGCCGCGGAAAACCGGCTCAGGCAGGCCGCTGAGAACCGGCTCAGGCCAGCCACTGCTCGTACGCCATCTTGGCCACCAGGCCGAACACCGTGGTGAGCAGCACGATCCGGACGAAGCCGCTGCCCCGCTTCAGGGCGGTGTGCGCGCCGAACATGCCGCCCGCGAGGTTGAAGACGGCCATCAGGGCGGCCAGTTGCCACAGGACCGCGCCCTGCCAGGCGAACATCGCGAGGGCGCCCGCGTTGGTGCAGCAGTTGACGATCTTGGCGGTGGCGGACGCGGACACCAGGTCGAGGTGGAGCACGGCGGTCAGCGCGAGCACCAGGAAGGTACCGGTGCCGGGCCCGATGAGGCCGTCGTAGAACCCGATGCCGAGGCCCGCGAGGCCGATGGCGGCGAGGATGCGCTTGGGCGAGACGGGCCGGGCCGGGGGCGCGGTGCCGAAGGCGGGCCGGAAGATGACGAAGGCTCCGACGGCGAGCAGCACCACCATGATCACCGGCTTGAGGACCCCGGTGCTCATCCCGGCGGCGAAGAAGGCACCGCCCATGGACCCGGCGAGTGCCGCGAGCCCGATCCGCACGGCGGTGCGCACGTCGACGCGTGTCTTCCTGACGTACGTCACGGCGGCGCCGGTCGTCCCGACGATGGCGACGGCCTTGTTCGTCCCGAGCGCGTGCGCGGCCGGGGTCGATCCCGGCAGACCGAGAAGCAGCGCGGGCAGCAGCAGGAGACCGCCCCCGCCGACCACGGCGTCGATCCAGCCGGCCGCGAGGGCGGCGACGCAGAGGACGACGACGGTGGTCAGAGATATGTCGGGCATGGTCTGGACCCTATGGAGGGGTTGATCTTCCCTCTCCTCCGGGGGTCCTGCGGGGTCCATGCGGGGGTCCTCCGGGGGTCCTCCGGGGGTCCTCCGGGGGTCCTCCGGGGCACATCCGGTCTCGCCCCTAAGGCGCCGCCTGCGGTGCCGGTACGCCCGCCGGGGTGCGGTCGGGTGCCGGTGGTGCCGCCGGGTCGACCGTCAAGGCGAGGACCGTGGCGACCAGCGCGCTCGCTCCGGCGAGGCCCGCCGCCAGCTTGCGGCGGGCCTGCAATGTGGGGCCCTTGGCCGGGCCCGCGGGTCTGCGGTGACGTCCCATGTCAGCTCGGCCCTCTCAGAAGGTGAAGCACTCGGCGTGGATGCGGTCCTGCGGAACCCCGGCCCGTTCGAGCGCGGCGGTGGCGGATGCGGTCATGCCGGGCGGCCCGCACAGATAGACGTCGTGCTCGATGAGGTCGGGGACGAGATTGCGCAGGGCCTGCGGGGCGAGCGGATCGAAGGCGGCGTCGGAGCGGCCGAGCAGGAAGTGCAGCCCCGCTCCCCTGCGCCGGGCTATCTCCTCCAGCTCCTCGCGCAGGACCAGCTGTTCCGCGCTGCCGGCCCGGTAGAGCAGGGTGATGTCGCCGGGGCCGCCGGGCAGCGTCTCGAACAGCGCCCGCATCGGGGTGATCCCCACGCCGCCCGCGAGCAGCAGCACCTTCCGCCTCGTACGGCGGTGAGCGGTGAGCGCGCCGAAGGGCCCGGTGGCGAGCACCCGCGTCCCCGGCTTCAGGCGCCGTATCCGCCGGGTGTGGTCGCCGATGGCCTTCACGGTGATCCGCAGGGTGTCGTCGCGCACGGGAGCGGACAGGGAGAACGGCAGCGCGGTGCGCCAGAGCCTGCGCCGGAGGAAGCGCCAGCGGAAGAACTGGCCGGGTTCGGCCCGCAGCCCGTCGAGGCCGATGCCCTGCACCAGGACCGACACGACGCCGGGCCCTTCGTCGCGTACGGCGATGACGCGCAGGCTGTGCTTGAGCGCTTGCCGCGCGGGTACGACGAGGCGGTACCAGACGAGGAGCACCGCCACCGTGGCGTGCAGCATCGACCACACCCACACACTCAGCATGCTGCCCGCCACGTCAGGACCGGCCAGCTGGTGCACGAAGGCGAGGGCGACCGCGAGGTAGGTCAGCAGATGCACGGCCCGCCAGGTCTCGTGCGGGACGCGGCGCCGCATCGCCCGCGCGGACGTGACGCCGACGGCCACGAGCAGCGCGGTCCCGGCGGCGGCGAGGGCGAGGCCCGGGTAGCCGAGCAGGTCGAGGGCGGCGCTGAGGAGATCGGCGTCGGTGTGGACGGCGTATCCGCACAGGGCGAGCAGGGCGTGCCCCAGGCACAGGGTCAGTACGTAGCGTCCGCCGAGGGCGTGCAGCCGGGCGATCCTGTCGGCGCCGACGCCGTGCTCGACCGCGGGGACGCGGGCCATCAGGAAGAGCATGACGAGCACGCCGTACCCCGCGAGCAGCCCGGTGAGGTGGGCGCCGGTGGCGAAGAGCACGTCGAGCCGGGCCGAGGGTTCGGCCTGGACGCCCCAGAGCACGCCGACGCCGAGTGCTCCGCCGGTGATTCCGCCGCGCAGGGCGCCGGGGGTGACGCGGATCGGCGGAACGGGGGTGGCGGCGCGGGCCCGCGGAACCCTCGGAGGCATCACCGGCATCGGCGGAACCTCCATCCCCTCCGTCTGCCGCAGATACGCGGACAGCGCGGGGTACGCGGCAAGTCGGGAGTCGGCTGCATCGCTGGTCACCGCCGCAGACTAGGCGCGGGGCACCGGCAAAACCGGCTGGTCAGACGGTCACTGCTGATCCTTAAGGCGCACTTGAGGATCGCCTCAACGGGGGTTAAGCCCGGCGACGGCGGCGGGTGCGATACGGGGCAAACGGGGGGGGTGGGATGCGGGGCAAACGGGCAGGTGCGACGCCGGGCAAACGGGCAGGTGCGACGCGGGCCAAACGAGCAGGTGGGATGCGGGGCAAACGGGCGGGTGCGATGCGAGGCAAACGAGCAGGTGCGACGCCGGGCAAACGGGCAGGTGCGACGCGGGCCAAACGAGCAGGTGGGATGCGGGGCAAACGGGCGGGTGGGTGGGAAGGCTTGTTCGTCCAGAGC
>NZ_JBNNJZ010000093.1:0-21289 GCF_050270335.1 Streptomyces sp. NPDC059900 | reverse complement strand
CGTCGACGCAACCGGGAACCGTGGATTACCTGGCCGTGCGCCTACACGTCGGGCTGCCCGCCGTCTCTTGCTTGCTGTAGACCATCTTCCTCTGCCTCTCGTCGGTGGCCCGCATCGATCCGGACGGGAGGTCCGGGGGCGGGCCGCTCACGGTCCGCGCGGTGCGGCAACTCCTGCCCCGCCGTCGCGTCCGTGAATCACGTCGTCATGATGACCCAGCGGTTCTGCCCGCCGCGACCACATTTCCAGCGCCCCCGGTGTTGCTGGTCAGGTACCCCGCTCAGGCCGCCCCGAACAGGCCGAGCAGCTCCGTCTTGGCGAACATCCGGGCGGTGTCCACCGCCGACGGCGTGCCCGCGGCCGGATCCGCGCCGCCGTCGAGCAGCGCCCTGATCACGGCGTCCTCGCCCTTGAAGACGGCGCCCGCGAGCGGGGTCTGCCCCCGGTCGTTGGCACGGTTGGCGTCACCGCCGCGCTCCAGGAGGGCCCTGACCGCGTCCGCGTGGCCGTGGTAGGCGGCCAGCATGACGAGGGAGTCGCCGCTGTCGTTCGTGAGGTTCGCCGGAACACCCGCGTCCACGTAGGCGGAGAGGGCCGCGGTGTCGCCCTGGCGCGCCACATCGAAGATCTTGGTCGCGAGCTCCACGACTTCCGGGTCGGGGGCTTCACTCATGGACGGGACCGCCTTTCGACTGCGGGTGGATCGGGACGCGTACGGCGACCGGTGCAGCCGTACGAGTGAATCGACAGGGTACTGCCCGTCCGGGCACATGACGTGGCTCGCTCGGGCAAAGATCACCAAGGCAACCCGACGACCGCCGGACTCGCAGCCCGGGCGGCCCTGCCAGGCCCGCCATTCGAGCTAAATTCCAGAAAATTACCCCATTTGCACCTTTTATCGTATGGATACATGCTGTGAACCTGGAACAACTCATGGTGACTGTCCCCACCAACCAGGAGAACCGTCATGATCCTTTCCATCTCGGGCGTCGTGCTGCTCGGCATCATCGTCTTCCTGTTCTTCCGCAAGGACGGGCTCAAGGCGTCCCACGCGGTGGTCTGCGCGCTCTTCGGCTTCTTCATGGCGGGCACCGCCATCGCCCCGAGCATCAAGGCAGGCAGCGCGAGCCTGGCGAGCCTGCTCGGCGGGATCAAGTTCTGACGCCTCCTGCTCCCTGCAGCACTTCGTTCGCACCATCTGGAGACTGACGTGGCCCGGCGCCCCCTCCCCCGCATCCTGAGCAACGGCACCGCCTCGATCGCCCGGAGCCGGGAGTTCGCCCGGTCGGCCGCCGACAGCGCCACCGACGTCCTCCACCCGCTGATCACGATCACTCGTGGACTGCGCCGCCTCGCGGGAGCCGGGCGGCGCAAGTGGGCCGACACACCCAAGGACCGGCGCGGACCGCTGCTGTTCCTGGTGGCCTCCGTCGTCCTGGTCGTGGCCCTCATCCCGTTCGGTCCGCTGCTCGCCGCCATCTGCCTGATGGGGGCCGCCGCATGGACCGGCAGGGAACGCACGGAGCCCGCGCCCACGGGCCCCGACGAGGCGCAGACCCAGCGGCTGCAGTCCCTCTACGAAGCACTCGTCCCCTACTTCTCCGTCCCCGAGGACCCCGCGCCGCTCTTCGCGCACGGCGGCGAGTGGGACAAGGCACTCACGTCCTACGAGTTCGACGGCACCGGACGCGTCTCCCATCTGGTGGTGAGCTACCCCGCGTACTTCACCGACGGCGAGCCCGAAGCGCGCGCACGGATCGAGCAGTTGCTGCACGCGAAGTCGGGCCGCGGCCGCGAATACCACTTCGAGTGGGACGAGGAGGGCAACCAGCTCACGGTGAACGTGCTGCCCCCGCTGCCCACCGACATCGCGGCCCAGCGGTTCGTCACGGCCCCCGGCGAGACCGTGCTCGGCTTCACCGACCCCACCGGTGTCCAGCGCACCCTCCCCGTGACGGACGGCGACGAGCAGCGCGACGTACCCCCCGTCGTCTGGCGCACCGGACCCCGCTCCACCGAGCCGCACCTCCTGGTGGTCGGCGAACCCGGCAGCGGCACCACCACCCTGCTGCGCTCCGTCGCCCTCCAGGCGTTGCTGCACGGCGACGTCCTGATCATCGAGGGCAGCGGCATCGGCGACTACGCCTGCCTGACCGGCCGCGACGGCGTCCTGGCCATCGAGTGCGGGCTCGCCGGCGCCCTGGCGAGCCTGGAGTGGGCGGCGCACGAGACGGAGCGGCGCCTCATCTCCGCCAACCGCGCCCGCCAGGCGGGCCACCCCGCCCCCGAGGACACCAAGCGCCCCCTGTGGATCCTCCTGGACCGCCCCAGCGTGCTCGGCCACCTGGCCGCCGCCGACGGGCGCAAGGACCCGCAGTCGCTGCTCCAGGTGCCGCTGCGGCACGGCAGGGCGGCGGGCGTCACGGTCGTGGTGGCCGACCAGTTCGACAGCCTGGACGCCCTGAGCGACCCCGTGCGCCAGCACACCCGCGCGCGCGTGGTCCTCGGCCCCGCCACACCCGACCAGGTCGAGGACGTCCTCGGGGTACCGCCCCGCACGACGCCCACGTCCGACGTCCCGCCCGGCCGCGGCTACGCCCGGCTCGGCACCGGCCAGGTGCACCGGCTCCAGGTGCCCGCGACACCCGATCCGTACGACGACGCCACGAGCGAGGCGCACCGCCGGGCGGTGACGGAGCTGCTGCCCGCCCTGAGCACCCCTGCCGACGCCGGCCCGGAGACCGGTAGCGGTACTGGTACCGAGGCCGAAGTCGAGGCCGGGCCCGAGACCCTGTCCGACAGTTCAGCCGACTCCGCCGACCCCGCCGACTCCGAGCCCGACACCGCGCCGACGGAACCCCGCACGACGCCGCAGCCCGTACCCGCCGAGGGCTGACGCCCGGGCCACGAAGACCCGGCGCCCTTACGCGGTCCTACGCCACGAAGGCGCGCGGCGCCTCCACGCCCGAGGCCGCCCCCGTCTCCACGAGGCGCGCGGCCGCCGCGAGGCGCGTCGCCGCTTCATCGGCCACCGCGCCGCCCACGGTGAACGGCAGCCGCACATACCCCTCGAAGGCTCCGTCCACGCCGAAGCGCGGCCCTGACGGGACCCGGACCCCGACCCGCTCGCCCATCTCGGCGACGCGGGAGCCGGAGAGGCCGCCGGCCCGCGCCCACAGGGTGAGACCGCCCTTGGGCACCGCGAACTCCCACGCGGGAAGTTCGCGGCGGACGGCGGCGACCAGGGCGTCGCGGTTCTCGCGGGCCTGGTCCCTGCGCACCTCCACGGCCGACTCCCAGCCGCCGGTGCTCAGGAGCCAGTTCACGGCGAGCTGTTCGAGGACGGGGGTGCCCATGTCGGCGTACGCCCGCGCCGAGACCAGACTGCGGATCACGTCCGGAGCGGCCCGCACCCAGCCGATGCGCATGCCCGCCCAGAAGGCCTTGCTCGCCGAACCGACGGTGATGACGGTCGAGCCCGCGGGGTCGAAGCCGCAGACGGGGCGCGGCATCGACACGTCTTCGTCGAGCCGCAGTTCGGTCATCGTCTCGTCGACCACGACGACCGTGCCCGCGGAGCGCGCCGCGTCGACGAGCCCCCGCCGCTGGTCCTCGTCGGCGAGCGCGCCCGTGGGGTTGTGGAAGTCCGCGACCACGTAGGCGAGGCGGGGGGCGGCATCGCGCAGGACCTGCCGCCAGCGGTCCATGTCCCAGCCGCCGAGCCCCTCGGACATGGCGACGGGGACCAGACGGGCACCCGTCTCGCGCATGAGCTGGAGGATGTTGGCGTACGAAGGGGACTCGACGGCGATGCGCTCGCCGCGCGGTGCGAACAGATGGCAGATCGCGTCGATGGCGCCCATCGCGCCGGTCGTCACCATGATCTGCTCGGGCATGGTCGGAATGCCGCGCGCGGTGTAGCGCTCGGCGAGCATCTGGCGCAGGGCGGGCAGACCGGCCGGGAAGTCGCCGTGGGTGTGGGCGTACGGAGGGAGTTCCTCCAGGGCACCTTGCACGGCACGGGTGAGCCAGGGCTCCGGCGCGGGCAGCGCGGCGCAGCCCAGGTCGATCATGGAGCCGAGCGCCTCGGGCGGCAGCGGTTCGAGCCCGCGCGCGGGCAGCGGATTCCCGGCCGGAACAGCGGTCCAGCTGCCCGCTCCCCTGCGGGACTCCAGGAAGCCTTCGGTGCGCAGCGCTTCGTACGCGGCGGCGACCGTGGTCCGGCTCACGGCCAGGGACACGGCCAGTTCGCGCTCCGCGGGCAGGCGCGCGGCGACCGGGACGCGCCCTTCGAGGACGAGCATGCGGATGCCGTCGGCGAGTGCGCGGTAGGCCGGCGGGCGGCGCGTACCGGGGCCCGCGGGGCGTGTCTGCTGCGAGGTGAGCAGCCGGGCCAGCTGCGTGGCGCCCACCGCCGAAGTCCACTGAGCCATGATTCCCAGTCCACCTTCCTGGAATTGGCCATGGTTGGCATCCAGTTACAAGCCACAGAGTGTCATGTGCCAGGCCACATCACCAGCAGGGGGCACGCCTTGTCCACACCGAAGCCACCGAAGCCGTCACAGCCGTCACAGCCGTCGAAGTCGCTCCAGCCGCGTCAGCCGCACCTCACCCGCCGGCTGGTCCAGCTGTACGCCGGCCTGGCGCTGTACGGCGCGAGTTCCGGGCTCCTGGTGGTGTCCGGCCTGGGCCTCGAACCGTGGAACGTGCTGCACCAGGGCCTCGCCGAGCTGACCGGGATGTCCATCGGCGTCGTCTCGATCTTCGTCGGCGCCATGGTGCTGCTCCTGTGGATCCCGCTGCGCCAGCGCCCCGGCCTGGGCACGGTGTCCAACGTCTTCGTCGTCGGGCTGGCGATGGACGCCACCCTCGCCCTGATGCCGGACGCGCACGGACTCGGCGCCCGCATTCCGCTCCTCGTGGCGGGGATCGTCCTGAACGGCGCGGCCACCGGGCTCTACATCTCGGCGAAGTTCGGCCCCGGGCCGCGCGACGGCCTCATGACCGGCCTGCACCAGCGCACCGGCCGCTCGATCCGCCTGATGCGGACGCTGGTGGAGGTGGCGGTGGTCGCCACCGGCTTCGCCTTCGGCGGCACGGTGGGCGTCGGAACGGTCCTCTACGCCCTGGCGATCGGCCCCCTCGCCCAGTTCTTCCTGCGCTTCTTCGCCGTCCCCACGCCGTCCGCGCGTGAGGCCGCGGCTGCCGGCGGTCAACCGGAGCAGGCCATACTTCAGCCGTGACCACGCGCGTACGCCACCCCTATCTCGACCATCCCGGACCGCTCCCCTTCGCCCACCGCGGCGGGGCGGCAGACGGCCTGGAGAACACCGCCGCCGCGTTCCGGCGCGCGGTCGGCCTGGGGTACCGCTACATCGAGACGGACGTGCACGCCACGTCGGACGGCCGCCTGGTGGCCTTCCACGACGCGACGCTCGACCGGGTGACGGACACGGCCGGGCAGATCGCCGACCTCCCCTGGAGCGCCGTGCGCCACGCGCGCGTGGCGGGCAGCGAACCGGTGCCCCTCTTCGAAGAGCTCCTGGAGGCCTTCCCCGACGTCCGCTGGAACGTGGACGTCAAGGCCGAGCCCGCCCTGCTCCCGCTCCTGGACCTGCTGCGCCGCACCGACGCCTGGGACCGCGTGTGCGTCGGGTCGTTCTCCGAGGCCCGGGTGGCGCGGGCCCAGCGGCTCGCCGGCCCGCGCCTGGCCACCTCGTACGGCACCAGGGGCGTGGCAGCCCTGCGGCTGAACTCCTTCGGCGTCCCCGCCGCCGTGCGCCGCTCCGCGGTGTGCGCGCAGGTGCCCGAGACGCACGCCGGGATCCGGGTGGTGGACCGCCGCTTCGTGCGGGCGGCCCACGCGCGCGGGCTTCAGGTACACGTCTGGACGGTCAACGACGCGGGACGGATGGCCGCTCTCCTCGACCTCGGTGTAGATGGCATCATCTCTGATCACATCGAGACGCTGCGCGAAGTGCTGAAGGACCGGGGAGCCTGGGCCTGACCGCCTCCGGGGCGGCAGCGGACCACGGGGACCAGCGAGGGGGCACGGGTGGGCACCGACACCGTGCGGGCGACACCACCGGCCGACGAGAGCGTCGCGGAGCGACGGCGCGAGCAGCGCGGCTGGTACTTCTACGACTGGGCGTGCTCGGTCTATTCGACGAGCGTCCTGACCGTGTTCCTCGGCCCGTATCTGACAGAGATCGCGAAGTCGGCCGCGGACGGCGACGGATACGTCCGTCCCCTCGGCATACCGATCAGCGCCGGGTCCTTCTTCGCGTACGCGGTGTCGGCCTCGGTGATCCTCTCGGTCTTCGTCATGCCGCTCGCGGGCGCCGCCGCCGACCGCACCGGCCGCAAGAAGCCGCTGCTCGCGGTGGCCGCGTACCTGGGGGCCGCCGCGACGGCGGGCATGTTCTTCCTGGACGGCGACCGCTATCTCCTCGGCGGCTTCCTCCTGATCGTCACCAACGCCTCGCTCGCCGTCTCGATGGTGCTCTACAACTCGTATCTGCCGCAGATCGCCCCGCCCGAGGAGCGCGACGCGGTCTCCTCGCGCGGCTGGGCGTTCGGTTACGCGTCGGGTGCGCTGGTCCTGGTGGCCAATCTGGTGCTGTTCCTGGCCCATGACACCTTCGGCGTCTCGGAGTCGACGGCCGTGCGCATCTGCCTGGCGTCGGCGGGCGTGTGGTGGGGCGCCTTCACCCTCGTACCGCTGCGGCGGCTGCGTGATCGCAAGGCGGCGACCTCCCAGTCGTCCCAGCCGTCCCAGCCAGCCCGGGGCTGGCGGCAGCTGGCGGCGACCGTGCGCGACATGCGCCGCCATCCGCACACGCTCTCCTTCCTGCTCGCCTATCTCGTCTACAACGACGGCGTGCAGACGGTGATCTCCCAGGCGTCCGTCTACGGCTCCGAAGAGCTCGGCCTCGACCAGTCCACACTGATCGTGGCGGTCCTCCTCGTGCAGGTGCTCGCGGTGGCGGGAGCGCTCGCCATGGGGCGCCTCGCACGGACGTACGGCGCCAAGCGCACCATCCTCGGCTCGCTCGTCGCGTGGACGGTCACGATCGGGGCCGGGTTCTTCCTGCCCGCGGGCGCGCCGGTGTGGTTCTTCGTGCTCGCGGCGGGGATCGGTCTGGTGCTCGGGGGTTCACAGGCGCTCTCGCGGTCCCTGTTCTCGCATCTGGTGCCCGCGGGCAAGGAGGCCGAGTACTTCTCCGCGTACGAGATCAGCGACCGCGGCATGGCCTGGCTCGGGCCGCTGATCTTCGGTCTGACGTACCAGCTCACGGGGAGCTACCGCGACGCGATCCTCTCGCTCGTGGCCTTCTTCGTGATCGGTTTCGTCCTGCTCGCGCGGGTACCCGTACGGCGTGCGATCCGCGACGCGGGAAATTCCGTACCCGACACCCGACAGGATTTAGCAACTGAAGCCAAAGGGCGGTAGTGTACGCGTTTGGCTTACCAGGCGGACCGTTACTGCGCGCTGTAGATTCAGAAACGCAGGGTGACATCCTCTGTCAGATGTGACATACCGGGCGCTGGTGGGTACAACAAGGGGCGGCATACGACGGCGACGCATGACCCTTAACGGGAATCTTTACCGCCGACCGGACGTTGACCGGATGACGACGACAGCGACACCTGTCCTGTGGGCGACAAGCCCGGGAGGCACGATTCATGAGTGAGCGAGCTCTTCGCGGCACGCGCCTCGTGGTGACCAGCTACGAGACCGACCGCGGCATCGACTTGGCTCCGCGCCAGGCCGTGGAGTACGCATGCCAGAACGGACATCGTTTTGAGATGCCCTTCTCGGTAGAGGCGGAAATCCCGCCGGAGTGGGAGTGCAAGGTCTGCGGGGCCCAGGCACTCCTCGTAGACGGCGATGGACCTGAGGAGAAGAAGGGGAAGCCTGCGCGTACGCACTGGGACATGCTCATGGAGCGCCGTACTCGAGAGGAACTCGAGGAGGTCCTGGAGGAGCGCCTCGCGGTTCTCCGTTCAGGAGCCATGAACATCGCGGTGCATCCGCGGGACAGCCGCAAGTCCGCCTGACGGCGAACTGATCCACACGGCTGACTGAAGAACACCGCACACGAAGGCCGGGCCCCTGCTGAGCAGGGGCCCGGCCTTCGTGCTGTTCGGCCGCCCTTCGAGCGGTTCCGTCCGGCTGCCCTTCGAGCTGTTCGGCTGCCCTTCTAGCCGTTCAGCCGCGCGGCTCCCGCTCGGCTCAGCGGGGCGGCAGCTGCGGGTCGTCCGGGTGCGGGTCGCGGGCCGGACGCTCGTCGTCCCTGATGACCTCGCCCTGCACGACCTTGCCGTCCGGGCGGTGCATGCGCGCCTGCTGGAAGGCCTCACCGAGGCCACCCTGGTTGGCGGCCTCGCGGACCTTGCGCTCGAAAGTCCTCTCGGCCCTGCGACTGACGGCCTTCTGGACGGGCGGCACAAGCAGGAGCAGGCCGAGCGCGTCGGAGATCAGCCCCGGCAGGATGATCAGCAGGCCGCCCAGCATCGTCAGGGCATTGCCCCCGCCCCGCTCGGAGGGGTGCGGCGCCAGGCCGCTCTGCTGCTGTTGTACGGCCTCGCTCAGCTCCCGGAAGGCCCGGCGACCGGCGTGCTTGATGACCATGCCGCCGAGCACCACACCGGCCACGAGCAGCAGGAACACCGTGAGCCCGCCCGCGGCGCCCGCCACCACCGTGAGCAGCCAGATCTCCAGGACCAGCCATGCGGCGATGCCGAGCGGCAGGAACCTCAGGACGCGTGAGCGCCGGGGCCGGGCGGGTCGGGTGGGCGATGCGCCAGTCGTCATGGCTCCAGTGTGCCTGGACCCGGCTCAGACCGGCATAAAGGGATGATCAACAAGCGGCGTACGGAGCACCGGTCAGGGGGTCTCGGGAGCCCCGGGGGGCTGCTCCTGCGATCCCGCCGCGCCCTTGCCGTCCTTCCGCTCCGTACTGTCCTTGCCGTCCGTACCGTCCTTGCGGCCGAGCACGCGGCCGACCCGGCCGACACGCTCCCCCACACCCCACGCCGTGACGCGCCACAGCGCCTCGGCGACGATGTCCTGGCTCATCTTGCTGTCGCCGTGCTCCCGCTCGACGAAGGTGATGGGCACCTCGACGACGTGGTAGCCCGACTTGATCGCACGGCGCGCCAGGTCGACCTGGAAGCAGTAGCCCTGCGAGGCGACCTCGCCGAGGCCGATGCCTTCGAGGGTCTCGCGGCGGAAGGCGCGGTAGCCGCCCGTGACGTCACGGATCGGCACGTCGAGCATCAGCCGGGAGTACGTGCTGCCGCCGCGGGAGATGATCTCGCGGTACTTGGGCCAGTTCACGATCCGCCCGCCCGGCACCCAGCGCGAGCCGAGCACGAGGTCGGCGCCCTTGAGCGCGGTGAGCAGCCGGGGCAGCTCCTCGGGCTGGTGGGAGCCGTCGGCGTCCATCTCCACCAGCACGCCGTAGTCGTTGTCCAGGCCCCACTGGAAGCCCGCGAGATAGGCCGCGCCGAGGCCTTCCTTGCCCTTGCGGTGCAGTACGTGGACATTCTCGTCCTCGGCCACGAGCTCATCGGCGATCTTGCCGGTGCCGTCGGGGCTGTTGTCGTCGGCGACGAGGACGTGCGCCTCGGGCACGGCCGCGCGGACACGGCCGACGATGGACTTGATGTTCTCCGCCTCGTTGTAGGTCGGAATGATCACCAAGGCCATGCCGAGCGGGCCGAACTGCCTCCCCTGGTCACCGGTTCCGGAGACCCCACCGCCGTCGTTCACTACTGCCCCTTCGTTCGTACGCAGAGGACCACCATAATGGCCGCGGCGCGCACCGCCACGGCGGCACGTGCGGTTGAGGGGGGGGAGTACTGCGGGTCGGGGCCCGGCGCCCTTCGGGCCGACCTGGGGCCCGCTGGCTGCGGGTCGACCGAGAGCCGTTGTCTACTGAGCGTCCGGGCCCGACCCGGGTCACACCTGCCGGCCCGGTGGAACGTTCCCTCGCGTCCGCGGCGCGGGCGCTGGACCTGGCTCCCAGTGGTGGTGCGCCGGTGCGGCACACCGCCCATGGCCCAGCGGCGTTCGACGGCTTGCGGGGAAATTCTCCGGTCGGACGTCCTTTGGTGGACCCGGCCGAACCTACCGGCCCACGGCGGCGTTCTGTCAATAGCCGTTTGACCTGCGGCGATCCCAAAGACAGCCAGGTCAGTGCCGAGGATACGCAGGTCGTGCGACGCGCCAACGGGCCGCGATCGGCGGTACGCAGCGCCGGGACATCACTCGTCCGGCCGTACGAAGACCGGCTGTCCGAAGACCACCGTGCGCAGGCAGACGGGGAGTTCGGTGCCCGGCGTCAGGTCGGGCAGGCCGGGCGTGCCGGAGCGCGGATCGGTCGACCAGCGCGCGACCCGGTCGTCCGGGGCCTGGACCACGAGGTCAGCGGTCCGCCAGACGGCGTAGTCGGCGGGGGCTCCCGGCACCAGGACACCCGCGCCGTCCCGGCCGATGGCCCGCCAGCCGCCACGGGTGTGCGCGGTGAACGCGGCCCGCACCGACACCCGGTGTTCGAGCGTCTGGTGGAAGGCGGCGGCGCGGACGGTGCCCCAGGGATCGAGCGGGGTGACGGGGCTGTCGGAGCCGAAGGCGAGCGGGACGCCGGTGCGCAGGAGGGCCGCGTAGGGGTTGAGGGTGCGGGCCCGCTCGGCGCCCAGGCGCTGGACGTACATGCCGTCCTCGCCGCCCCACAGGGCGTCGAAGGCGGGCTGCACGGAGGCGGTGAGGCCCAGGTCGGCGAAGGCGGCGATCACCTCGGGGCTGAGCATCTCGGCGTGCTCCACACGGTGCCTCGCGGCGCGGACGCGGGCCCGGCCCACCTTCTCCGAGGCGGCGCGGAAGCCCGCGACGACGGCGGTCATCGCGGCGTCCCCGATGGCGTGGAACCCGGCCTGGATCCCGGCTTCGGTGCAGGCGACGACGTGCGCGGCGACGGCGTCGGCGTCCAGGTAGGCGGTGCCGGTATGGCCGGAGTCGTCGTACGGCTGATGCAGGCAGGCGGTGTGCGAGCCGAGTGCGCCGTCGACGAAGAGGTCGCCCGCGGCGCCGTGGGCACCCAGCTCCTTTGCACGGGCGATGCCTTCCTCGCCGTGCTGAGCCCAGTAGCCGATGACGCGCGGACCCGGCTCGTCGGCGGCGAGACGCAGGAGACCGGTGAGGTCGTCCTCGCCGGAGATGTCGGGCCCCGCGCACTCGTGCACCGAGCCGATGCCGAGGGACGCGGCGTGCTGCAGCGCCGCGCGCTGCGCCTCGGTGCGCTGCTGCGGGGTGAGGGCGCCCAGGGCGGCGGCGCGCACCGCGTGGTGGGCGTCGGCGGTCAGCGGCGCGTCCGCGTGGAAGCCGGTGCGCCCGGTGATGCCGGGGACGAGGTCGAGCAGCGCGGTGGTGACGACGGCCGAGTGGACGTCGATGCGGGAGAGATAGAGGGGACGGCCGCCCGTCGCCTCGTCGAGTTCCGGGCGCGTGGGCGGCCGGCCGCCGCTCCAGCGGGCGGCGTCCCAGCCGTGGCCGAGGAGGACACGGTCGTGCGGCCGGGCCGCGGTGTGTTCGCGTACGAGAGCGAGCGCGTCGCCGAGGGAGCGCGCACCCGTCAGATCGAGCCCCGTCAGGGCGAGTCCGGTCGCCGTGGTGTGCACATGCGCATCGGTGAACGCGGGGGTGACGAGCGCGCCGTCGAGGTCGATGACCTCGTCCACGCCATCGGCGAACGCGTCGGCGGCACCCTCGGATCCCACCCAGGCGACGTGCCCGCGTTCGACGACCATCGCCGTGGCGAAGGGATCTGCGGGGCTGTGGACGTCTCCGCCGCGCAGCAGCACGGTGCGGTGGCCCCGGGGGCCGTTCTGGGGGGTGGTGCTCTCGCTCATGGGACCAGTCTGGCCCCTCCCGGTGCGCGCCCCGCGCCAGGGTCGCCCGTCACGGCCGCCCGCGGGCGGCTCAGACCTGCGGGGGCCTGGCCTCGTACGGAGTGGAGAGCACGACGGTCGTCCGGGTGGAGACTCCGGCCAGTGCCCGCAGGCGGCTCAGCAGGTGTTCGAGCTCCAGGGGCGTCGCGACGCGCACCTTGAGGATGTAGTTCTCGTCGCCCGCCACGCTGTGGCACGCCTCGATCTCCGGGACGCCCGCGAGACGCTCGGCGATGTCGTCGGGTGCGCTGGGGTCGAACGGCTTCACCGAGATGAACGCCGTGAGCGGCAGGCCCACGGCCTCCGGGTCCACGACCGCGGCGTAACCGCGGATGACACCGCGCTGTTCGAGGCGGCGCACACGCTGGTGCACGGCCGATGTGGACAGGCCCGTGGCCTTGCCCAGGTCGGTGTAGCTCATCCGCCCGTCCTTGACGAGCAGCTGCACGATCTGTCGGTCCAGCTCCTCCATGCGCTGAACCTACAGGGCTCTTGATCCCTCCGGATACCTGTGGGGACGACGGCGGCATCTTCTCGGGGCATGTGACGAACGACACATACCTGTGACCGTGTCCAAAGGGATGCCACGATTACCTCTACGACGGGACGGGAAGTGCTTGCTGTGGTCGAGGCCACAGCGCCCTCTCGGCCCACCCAAGGGGGAGAATCCCATGCAGAACTTGAAGCGCCCCGGTCGCTCTGCCCGCAGCAAGCAGCAGCGCTCCGATGAATCCGCGTCCACCTCCGTATCGGAGGGAGTCGAACCGGCGGAGACCGAGTTCGACGCGTACGACACTTTCGAGATGTACCGGGTGACGTGCCCCGACTGCGCGCAGCCGATCGCGCTCCTTGCCGACGAGGACGTCCTGCCCGAGCACGCGCTGTGCGCCACGCGGTGGGACCCGTTCGGGCTCACGGTGTGTGCGGGCACGGGCCGCGCCGCTGCCGACGCGGAGCCCGCGGACGATTCGATGGAGGCTCAGGAGCAGGACACGGGCCTGCTGTTGACGCTCCCTCAGGGACTCGACTGGCGGACGCAGCCCTTCTCGCACGTGGGCGGCCAGGGCTCGCGCCCGCGTCGCATCGTGCCGCAGGCCGAACGGCGCTCCGCGGCCTGACGGCTACCAGTAGCTGCCCTGCACCATGGCCGCCAGGCTGGCGTGGTGCAGGATCAGCGTGTCGGGGTCGTCGGGGACCGCGGCTTCGCCGAAGTGCACCTGGCGGTAGGCCACGCGCAGCATGACGACGGCGTGCCGCATCGCCGCGTACAGCGTGTAGAAGTCCATGTCCCGCGGCGTGTGGCCGGTGAGCCGGGCATAGCTCTCCTCGATGCGGTCCCGGCGCAGGAAGCCGGGCAGGCCGTCCTGCCCGAAGCTCACCGTCAGGTCCTGGAAGAAGCGGTGCAGGTAGACCGTCCAGCCGAGGTCGACCTCGCGGGGCGCGAGCGCGGCCATCTCCCAGTCCAGGACGGCCGCGGGTTCGAAGCCGTCGTAGATGACGTTGCCGATGCGTGCGTCGCCCCAGTTGAGGACGGCCCCGCCCTCGTCGGCCGGCCACCACTCCTCCAGACGTTCGAAGGCGCTCTCGATGAGGGGCGAGCGGGGCAGTCCGTCGACCACCCATGCGTAGTAAGCGCGTTGGGCCCGCACGTGCCGCCGCAGCGCGCTGCCCTCGCCGGGCAGTGCGAGGAACCCGGCATCCGCGAGGGGCACTTGGTCGTGGAGGTGGGCGATCAGCCGGATCGACGCCTCCTCCAGGTGCGCGCGTTCGGCGTCGCTCGCGGAGTGCAGCCAATTCCCCTCGTACGTATAGGGCATGACGTCCGGCGGCACGCGTCCCTCGACCCGCTCCATGACGAAGAAGGGTGCCCCGAGCGGCGCCGGGTCCTCCTCCAGCCACAGCACGCGCGGCACGGGCAGGTCCGTGTGCTCGGCGACGAGCCGCATGGTGCGGTGCTGGCGCGGCAGGTCGTAGACGGGAAAGATCGTGTACGCGGCCGGATCCGCCGCCACGCGTAACGCGCAGGCGCGCAACGGGGGTTGCGGATGCTCGATGTCGAAGAGCAGGGTCTCGCTGGACATGCCGTTGGACTCGGGGATCCGCACGCCGGTGGCCTTGGCGCCGGGCAGCCGTGCGCCGAGCCAGGCCGTGAGCCTGCGGGTGAGCTCCTCCGGGTCGCGGGTGGTGGTGCGGGGGCGGGGTGCTGTGGCCATCGCCGGGCTCCTTTCGGCCGTGGGATCTCAGGGTGCGACCGAGTCGAAGCCGGTGAAGCCGCTCGGGTCGTGGCGGCCGAAGCTGCCGTGCTCGAAGATTCCGTATCCCGTCCGCCCGTCGAGGGTGAAGCGGGCGGCATGGTCGATGACGCCGTACGCGGCCATCGGATGCGCCGCCGGGTCCGACAGGTCGTACCGGCGGCGGTCGCTCCAGCCGCGCCCCCGCCAGGTGCCGTGCTGCCAGTCGTCCGCGGGCGGGTATCCGGCGCCCACCGCGAGCGGCAGCGAGGCGAGGACCTCGACGCCGAGCTCCAGGGGCTTGCGGCCGTCGGGGTCGGTGAGATGGATGACGGCGCGCTCGGGGTGGCGGGTGCCGGAGCGGTAGGTGATGTCGGCCTGCGGCCAGCCGAGCTGGCGGTCGCGCACCCCGTGCCGGACGAGCGTCGCCTCGTTGAGGGTGCGGTAGCCGTCCGCGTCCTCCTGGGCGATGACCATGAGGAAGCGGTCGTCGAAGCGCACCGGGCTCCAGATCCAGTGGAAGCCCTCGGTGCCGAACTCCTCCTCCAGGCGCCCGCGTTCCTCGCCGGGAATCGGTCGCACGCCCCAGCTGCGGTCCCGGGTGGCGGTCCACTCCCCCGCCGTCACCGGTATCTCCTCGCCGCCGACGCGGATCACTCCGGTGCAGCCGCCGGCCTGGACGAAGCGGCGCCCTTCGAGGGAGAGCCGGTCGCCGCGCCGCTGGATGTGGTGCGGCTCCCAGAGGGCGGGGAAGGAGGCGTTCCACGTGATGTCGTACGAGAGGGAGGCTGGGTCGTCGGGGTCGGCGGCGCACCTCAGGCGCAGCCGTTGCAGGGGTTCCTCGACGGTGATGGCCAGCGGGCCGACGGAGAGGTTCATCCGGTCGTCGCCCAGTGCGTCCGAGGCGCGTACGGCGTGGAGCGTATCTCCGCTGCGCAGGGTGGCGTACGCGTCGATCACACCGACGTTCGGGTAGACGCCGAGCCCCAGGATGAGGAGCGATCGGCCCTCGTGGTCGAAGAGGTGGAAGATGCAGCGGTCGTAGGCGTTGCGGTCGCCCGTCGCGACCTGCTTCATGGACAGCGGCACCTGATGGATCGGGTACTCGTCGAGCGGGACGGGACGGTCGTCTGCCACGGCAAACCTCCCTGGTCGCACGGCAGTTGGCGGGCCCGTCACTGATGCCGGGCCCCCGGCGCGGAGTTGACGGTACGTCAGCTCGCGCGACGGAGCCAGAGACGTGCCCGCCCGCGTTCACCCGGGCGCGGGGCCGCGTGGATCGCGCGGGCGCCGGGCGGCGCGGGAGGCGCCCCTCGGCCGCCGCACGGGCACGCCGCGAACGTACGGGCGAATGCGACGGGTGGTGACCTGTCCCCCGCGGCGGGCGTTGGCCCTGTATGACCACCCCCACGCCGATGCCCGTGGCGCACCCGACGGGCGGCCGACGCAGGCGCACCCTCCTGACGGCTCCCCCGCCCGATGCAGAATCGGTTCCTCAGCATCCCCAGCAGCCGCTGCAATCTCAGCAACCCCTGCACTCCCCACAACCGCCGCACACCCAGCAACCGCAGTACTCGCAGCACCCCCCGCAGCCGCAGCACGCCCAGCAGCCCCCACCACCGCCCCAGCCCCAGCCGCCGCACCTCCTCGACCCGCCGATCTACCGCGCCCTCCTGCGCAACTGGGCCGAACGGGGCAGGACCCTGCCGGGGCGCCACGACCCGGAGTGGGTGCGGCTCGCGGCGCCGCAGGTCAGGCTCGGCCAGTTCAGCGCGAGTCGGGACCCGCGAGGTGACGGGCGATGACCATCCGCTGGATCTGATTGGTGCCCTCGACGATCTGCAGCACCTTGGCCTCGCGCATGAAGCGCTCCACGGGGAAGTCCGCGGTGTAGCCATAGCCGCCGAGGACCTGCACGGCGTCCGTCGTGACCTTCATCGCGGCGTCCGTGCACAGCAGCTTGGCCATGGCAGCCTGCTTGGAGAACGGCCTGCCCGCGTCGCGCAGCCGCGCCGCGGAGAGATAGAGCGCCCGGCCCGCCTCGATCTGCGTCGCCATGTCCGCCAGCATGAACCGCAGGCCCTGGAAGTCCGCGATCGGCCGCCCGAACTGCTGCCGCTCGGTGGCATAGCGCAGCGCCTCGTCCAGCGCCGCCTGGGCCACGCCGACGGCACAGGCCGCGATCCCCAGGCGCCCCGAGTCCAGGGCGGAGAGCGCGATCGCGAAGCCCTGGCCCTCCTCGCCGATGCGGCGGGAGTCGGGGACGCGTACCCCGTCGAAATTGATCTGGGCCGTGGGTGAGCCCTTCATGCCCATCTTCTTCTCGGGCTGCGCCGCGTCCAGCCCTTCGGCGTCGCCCGGCACCAGGAACGCGGAGATGCCGCGGGCGCCTTCGCCGCCGGTGCGGGCGAGCACGGTGTAGAAGTCGGCGACTCCGCCGTGCGTGATCCACGCCTTCGTTCCGGTGATCACCCAGCCGTCGTCCTCGCGCACTGCCTTCGTCCGCAGGGACGCGGCGTCCGAACCGGAGGCGGGCTCGGAGAGGCAGTAGGCCCCGAGCAGTCCGCCGCCGAGCATCGCCGGGAGGTGCTCGGCCTGCTGCTCCTTGGTGCCGTAGCCCGCGAGCGCGTGGCAGGACAGGGAGTGGACGCTGACGCCGAGGCCGACGGTGAGCCGGGCCGCGGCGAGCTCTTCGAGGACCTGGAGATAGACCTCGTACGGCTGGTCGCCGCCGCCGAATTCGGAGGAGTACGGAAGCCCGAGCAGTCCGGATTCGGAAAGGAGCGTGAAGACCTCGCGCGGGAAGCGCCCGGCGTCCTCCTCGTCGGCCGCCCGGGGAGCTATCTCCCGCTGGACGAGATCACGGACCAGCGAGAACAGATCCCGCGCCTCGTCCGTGGGCAACTGACGGTCCACCGACTGCTGCAAGGTTCGCTCAGGCATGGCGATCGCATCCTCCCTTTCGGCACTGCGGCGGACCCGCGGGGTTCTGCGGCGCCACCGTGTCTCACGCCCCGGCCGGTGGTGCCCTTCCGGGTCGCGGAAGGTGCTGTGACCAGCGGCTGTGGCGCGTTGAGTATGCCCGATCGGCGGCGGCCAGTCACTAGTTAACGACCGCTTACTCAAAAGATAACCGACGGCCGCCGAAGGGGCCCTGGATTGGTCCGAACCATTGACCCCACTGGTCTAGTCCTCCTAGAGTCCAGCCGAACGCCTTACCGCGTTCATGCCAATTCAAGATTCACCGATGTCCTCGCGGCATCCGCAGGTCAAAAGCACCATGTCCCCCCATGCGCCCTCTCCCCCCACGAGGAGAAACGATGCTCAGACCGCACCTCCCCCGCGCCCCCTTCCGGGCGCTCGTCGCCACCGCGTGTTGTGCCGTCCTCGGCGGAGGTCTGCTCGCCGGCGCGGGCACCGCTGCCGCCGGCCCCGAGTCCGGTTCCGCCAAGGCCGCGAGCTCCGGGGCCGCGGCCGGCTCCAAGGTCGTCGGGTACTTCACCGAATGGGGTGTCTACGACCGGAATTACCACGTCAAGAACATCGACACGTCCGGCTCGGCCGACAAGCTCACGCACATCAACTACGCCTTCGGCAACGTCCAGGGCGGCAAGTGCACGATGGGCGACGCCTATGCGGCGACCGACAAGGCGTACACCGCCGACCAGTCCGTCGACGGCGTGGCCGACACCTGGGACCAGGATCTGCGCGGCAACTTCAACCAGCTGCGCAAGCTGAAGAAGAAGCACCCCGACCTCAAGGTCCTGTGGTCCTTCGGCGGCTGGACCTGGTCCGGCGGCTTCACCGAGGCCGCCAAGAACCCGGCCGCCTTCGCCCAGTCCTGCTACGACCTGGTCGAGAACTCCAAGTGGGCCGATGTCTTCGACGGCATCGACATCGACTGGGAGTACCCGAACGCCTGCGGTCTGACCTGCGACACCAGCGGGCGGGCCGCGTACAAGGACCTGATGTCCGCGGTGCGTTCGAAGTTCGGCGGCGACAACCTCGTCACCGCGGCCATCCCGGCCGACGCGGAGGAGGGCGGCAAGATCGACGCCGCCGACTACGCGGGCGCGGCCCAGTACGTCGACTGGTACAACCCGATGACGTACGACTACTTCGGCGCCTGGGACGCGAAGGGCCCGACCGCCCCGCACTCGCCGCTCAAGGCCTACGAGGGCGCGCCCAAGGCGAACTGGAACACCGACTCCACGATCAAGAAGCTCCAGGGCCTCGGTGTCCCGTCGGACAAGCTGCTGCTCGGCATCGGCTTCTACGGCCGCGGCTGGACGGGCGTCACGCAGAAGGAGCCCGGCGGCACCGCGACCGGGGCCGCCGCGGGCAAGTACGAGGCGGGCATCGACGACTACAAGGAACTGAAGACCAAGTGCCCGGCCAACGGCACGGTCGGCGGGACCGCGTACGCGCACTGCGGGAACAACTGGTGGAGCTATGACACCCCGGCGACCATCGCGGGGAAGATGGACTACAAGAACCAGGCGGGCCTCGGCGGCACCTTCTTCTGGGAGCTCAGCGGGGACACGGCGGACGGTGAGCTGATCAAGGCCATCAACTGATCTGCCGCACCAGGTGATCGGGGCGGGAGCCGGACGGCTCCCGCCCCTTCCTCATGGCCGCGGCGGGGCGGGGTAGGACGGCTCGAACTCCTCGATGACGCGCAGGGTGTTGCCCAGGGTCCGCACGAGGAGGTCGCAGACCGTCTCGCGCGAGAGCTCCCGCACGCCGATCCAGTCGAGCGTGACCCCCTCGACGCTGCACAGCCAGCCGAGCAGCGCGGTGCGCGCCAGCTCCGGGATGTCGCGGCGACCGTAGGCGCCGTCGGCGATCGCCCCGATCAGCGCCTCGCGCACCCCGTCGCGTATGGCGTGCACCTCGGCGTCGAAGCCGACGCCGCCGCTGATGATGGTGCGGTACGCCGCCTGGTGGTGCTCGGCGTAGCGCAGATAGCCGTCGATGGTGCTGTGCACCCGCTCCACCGGCGGCAGGTCGTCGTGGCGCCCCGCGCGCTCCACCAGGTCGGCGACCGAGTCCTCGATGATCGCGAGGTAGTAGCCGCGCTTGGACTTGAAGTAGTAGTAGATCAGCCCCTTGGCGACGGACGCCTGCTTTGCGATGTCGTCCATCGAGAGCGCGTCGTAGGAGGTGTCGGCGAACAACTTCCGCCCGATGGTGATGAGTTCGGCGCGGCGCGCCACGGAGCGGTCGGTGCCGCGCGCCTGCGGACGGGCGTCCACGGGCCGGTCTGTGCCGCGCTGTTGACTATTATTCAATTTCCGCCCTAGTCTCCAACTGCCTCGGGAATCCGCAGTATGGCAGAAGCACGCCACCTGCCGGTTCGGCGTCCGAAGGCGCTCTCTCACGCACTCCCCCTGCGCACGCGGACCGACGTACGGGAGGAAGACTCATGAGCGCAGCGCGCACCCCTTTGCGCGAAGGCAGAACCTCCTGGAAGAAGACGGCCGTCGTGGCCCTGCCGGCCGTCCTGGCCGTCGGCGCGATGGCCTCCGTGATGGCCGAGGGGGCGCTCGCCGCCTCCTTCGCCGTCTCGGGCACCAGCTTCCAGGTGTCATCCGGCAAGCTCACCAGCCAGGGCCTGTCCTCCTACGTGCAGACCGACCGGGACATCGACGGCAAGGGGCACCCGGTGGCGCTCCTCGGAATCGGTGACGCGACCCTCTCCGACATCTGCCAGGCCGCCGAGGTCAGGACCCCGGTGGGCAACGTGGTGTTCAAGCTGACCGCGGGCGGCCCGGCGGGCCAGGTCACCGCGAGCAACCTCATCATCGACGGCGAAGACCTGGAGGGCGACGCCCGCTTCGGCACGGCCGAGATCGGCCGGGACGCCTCGACACTCGACGAGGTACCGGGCGTCAAGGGCGAGAAGGGGAAGTTCGGGCTCCAGGCCGGGGACATCACCGTCTCCGGGGTGAAGTCGCACGCCTGGTCGGCGACCGGCGGCAACTTCCGGCTCAAGGGCATGAAGCTCGACGTGAGCATCGGCGGCAAGAAGTGCTTCTGACCGGCGGCCGGCGGGCCTCGGTCAGGGCGCGGGGCAGGGACGGCGGCGGCTGGCTCGACCGGCGGCTGCCGCTGCGGGAGCCGCGCCGGGTGCTGCGGAAGTGGCGGCGCACCCGGCCCTTCTGGGGCGGCCTGCTCCTCGTCCTGGGCGGTACCGAGCTGCTCCTGGTGCCGCTGTCTCCGCTGACGGTCCTGGTCAGCCTGGGGCTGGGCGGGCTCGCGGCGATCGGGATCGGGCTTGCCCTGATCGCCGCCGGGATCTTCCTGTGGCTCCTGCCGCACGCCCACCACTATGTGAGCGTCAACGCCTTGATCCTCTCGGTGCTCTCGTTCGCGGCCACGAATCTCGGCGGGTTCCTGGTGGGCATGGTGCTCGGGATCATCGGCAGCGCGATGGGGTTCGGCTGGACGCCGGTCCCGGAGGGGGCGGAGGAAGAGCGCGAGCGGCCCCGAGTGCGCGACGGGCAGGGCACGCGGACGCTCGGTGTGCTGCTTCCGGTGATCGTCGTGGGGGCGACGCTGTGGGGCGGCACTCCGGCGAAGGCGGCCCCCGGTGAGGCGATCGTGGCGGCGCGGACTCCGCCGACGGTGACCACCACGCTCTTCTCGCCGCAGGGCTTCACGCTGGCCGGTGTGCGCGAGATCCCCACGGCCGACGGGCCGTTGAAGGTCATGGTGCTGCGCATGAAGGCGGCGTCACTCACCGACTACCGGCTCACGACGCGCGACGGGAGCAGGGAACTCTCGCTGGGCGCCGACACTTTGGACTTGGACGGCTCCGTCACGCTCTACCTGACGAAGTTCCGGGGCTGCCTGGAAGGTCTGCTCTGCGTGACCTTCACGCCCGACAAGCTGCCGGTGCCGCCCGTCGTACCGCCGTTCGTCTTCATGACCGACGTGGAGGCCGAACAGGCGCTTGTGACTTCGGACTTGATCGTCGCGGGCGGTCTCACCCTGAAGGCGTCGGCATGATCCAGATTCAGGCCGCCCTGTTCTGGGCGTACGCGATCGGCGCGACGTTCGCACTCTCCGCGGGACGGCAGCTCCAGGTGTGGGAGCGGATC
>NZ_JBNNJZ010000092.1:0-21821 GCF_050270335.1 Streptomyces sp. NPDC059900 | reverse complement strand
CCTTGGGCCCCTCGAATGTGACCTGCGCCTCGAAGGCGGCCCGGCGCGTGGCCCGGCGCAGCGCCTTCAGTACGGCGGGCCCGAGGGCGAGGCTCAGCAGGACGGTGACCACGGCGCGGGGGAGGTCCCAGCCCAGCGAGGTGGCCAGGCAGTACGCGATGAAGCGGCCGAGGTTGTCGCCGACCGGATCGCCGGGCACGAAGGAGACGCCGGTCGCGAGGCCGCCGAGGTAGGGCCAGCCCTGGAGATTCATGACGGTGCCGTACAGGACGGACGAGACCGCTCCATAGGCGGCGAGCAGCCACAGCTCGCGCCGGCCGCGAATGGGGCCTCCCCTGCTCGAGCGGAGCCGAGAGCTTGGGGAAGAGTCGGCGCCCGGCAGCAGCCCCGCGCCCATGCAGACCCACCCCATGGACAGCATCTGGAACGGCATCCACGGCCCGACGCCCCCGGTGAGCAGCGCCGAGGCGAACATCGACACGGCGCCGAGCACGAACCCGAAGCCGGGCCCGAGCACCCGGCCGCTGAGCACCATGAGGAAGAACATCGGCTCGATCCCGGCCGTCCCCGCGCCCAGCGGCCGCAGCGCGGCCCCGGCGGCGGCGAGCACCCCGAGCATCGCGATGGCCTTGGCGTCGAGCCCGACGTCGGCGATGGTTGCCACGGCGACGGCGAGCAGGAGCGGCAGCAGGGCCGCGAACAGCCAGGGCGCGTCCCCGGCGTGTGCGCTCAGTCCCGAGTCGCCGCCCGCGATGAGCGGCCACCCGAAGGCCACCACGCCGACCGCGCTGACCAGCGCGAGGGCGCCGACGGAGCGCGGGCCCAGGCGGATGGGCCGGGCCTGGCGGGTGGCGGTGGGGCGGGGAACGGCGGGGCGGGGAACGGCGGGGCTCACGCGGCACCGCCCCCGGCATCCAGCGCCTGCCGTACCTCGGTGACCGTCAGCCACTTCTGCGGGGCGAGGATCTTGGTGGTCTGCGGGGCGAAGGACGGGGACGAGACCACGATCTCCGGGGTCGGGCCGTCCGCGACGATCTCGCCGTCGGCGAGGATCGCCACCCGGTGGGCCAGTTCCGCCGCCAGTTCCACGTCGTGCGTGGCCAGGACGATCGCGTGGCCCTCGGCGGCAAGGCCGCGCAGGAGCGTGACCAGACGGGCCTTGGCCGCGTAGTCGAGGCCGCGGGTCGGCTCGTCCAGGAGAAGAAGGGGAGGGCGGGCCGTCAGGACGATCGCCAGGGCCAGGGTGAGGCGCTGGCCCTCCGAGAGGTCACGGGGGTGCGTGTCGTCCGTGATGCCGGGGAGCAGCTCCGACACCAGGGCGCGGCACGTGCCGGGGTCCGCCGCCGCGTCGTGGTCGGCCGCCGCGCACTCGGCGGCCACCGTGTCCGCGTAGAGGAGGTCACGCGGTTCCTGGGGGACCAGGCCCACGTGGCGGATCAGCTCGCGCGGGCCCGTTCGGTGCGGGACCGCGCCGCCGACGCGGACCGAGCCCGACGCCGGTTCGAGCAGGCCCACCAGTGTGGACAGAAGCGTGGACTTCCCGGCGCCGTTGCGGCCCATCAGGGCCACGGTCTCGCCCGCGCGGACGGTGAGGTCGACGCGGCGCAGGGCCTCCACGCGGCCCCGGCGCACGGCAAGGCCCGACACGCTCGCGGCGGCTGCTTCCGGGGCTGCCGCCTTCGTACGCCCGCGCAGAACGGACCGGCGCGTGGCCGGGGGTGCCTTGCTCGGCTCGGCTCCGGCGGGAGCCGCACCGGTCAGCCGCTCCCGCAGCGCCCCCGCCCTGCGCCGCGCGTCCCGCACCGTCAGCGGCAGCGGCGACCAGCCCGCGAGGCGGCCGAGGCCCACCACCGGCGGATAGACGGGCGAGACCGCCATCAGCGCGGCGGGATCACCGAGCACGGGAGCCTCGCCCGGCGCCGCGAGCAGCAGGACCTGGTCCGCGTACTGCACGACCCGCTCCAGGCGGTGCTCGGCCATCAGGACCGTCGTGCCCAGGTCGTGCACGAGGCGCTGGAGTACGGCGAGGACCTCCTCGGCGGCGGCCGGGTCGAGGGCCGACGTCGGTTCGTCGAGCACGAGCACCTCGGGGTGCGGCGTGAGCACCGAGCCGATGGCGACGCGCTGCTGCTGGCCGCCGGAGAGCGCGGTGATGGGCCGGTCGCGCAGATCGGCGAGGCCGAGCAGGTCAAGGGTCTCCTCGACCCGGCGGCGCATCACGTCGGGGGAGAGGCCCAGCGACTCCATGCCGTACGCGAGTTCGTCCTCGACCGTGTCCGTCACGAAGTGCGAGAGCGGATCCTGGCCCACCGTGCCGACCACGTCGGCGAGTTCGCGCGGCTTGTGGGTACGGGTGTCGCGCCCGGCCACCGTCACCCGGCCCCGCAGGGTGCCGCCGGTGAAGTGCGGCACGAGCCCGCTCACCGTGCCGAGCAGCGTCGACTTGCCGACCCCGGAAGGACCGACGAGGAGCACCAGTTCGCCCTCGGGCACGGCGAGATCGACCCCGCGCACGGTGGGCTCCGGGGCCCCTTCGTACGTCACGGAGACATCCTCGAAGCGGATCATGAGGGCTCCTCGGTACGCGTGCGGGAATGAGCGGGGGCGGCAAAATCGGCGGGCACCGGCGCCACGAAGGCGGGCAGCAGCCCGATGAGTACGGCGGCCGCGGGCCACAGCGGCAGCGTCGGCGCCGTCAGGGGGACGACTCCGGGGTGCAGGGCGGACGCGTCGTACGAGGCGGCCCAGATCATCAGGCCCGCGACCGCGACCCCCGACCCGGCGACGAGCCAGGCCCGCACTCCCCAGGGGTCGGGCCGGTAGCGGGTGCGCACGGAGCGCCGCCCGCCCAGGCGCAGTCCCGCGAGGGCGGCGAGCAGCCCGGCGGCAAGCACCGGCAGGCCGTAGCCCGTGCCGCCCGCGGTGAGCAGTCCGTACGTCCCCGCGCAGACGCCCATCAGGCCGCCGAGCGTCAGTACCGCCGTGGTCCTGCGCACCCCGGCGGGCACCGGCGCGCTGCGACCGAAGCCGCGCGCGTCCATCGCGGCGGCCAGCGCGACCGACCGCTCAAGGGCGCCCTCCAGGACGGGAAGGCCGACCTGGAGCAGCCCCCGGATGCCCTTGTCCGCCCGCCCCCGAAGGCGCCGCGCGGCCCGCAGACGCTGCACGTCCATGATCAGGTTCGGCGCGAACGTCATCGCGACGACGATGGCGACCCCCACCTCGTACAGCGCGCCCGGCAGCGACTTGAGCAGCCGGGCCGGACTGGCGAGGGCGTTGGCGGCGCCGACACAGATGAGGAGACCGGCGAGGCGCACCCCGTCGTAGAGCGCGAAGAGCAGCCCCTCGGCCGTCACCCGGCCGCCGATCCGCACGCCCTTTGCCCAGTCGGGCAGCGGCACTTCGGGGAGCGTCACGATGACGTGCGAACCGGGGATGGGGGAGCCGAGCACGACGGCGAAGACCAGCCGGATGCCGATCACGACCAGACCCAGCTTCACGAAGGCGCCGTACGACCGGGCCCACGGGGCGGACGTCCTGCGGGCCGCGACGACATAGCCCGCGACTCCGATGAGCAGGCCGAGCAGCAGGGGGTTGGTGGTGCGGGACGCCGCGACGCCGAGGCCGAGCGCCGACACCCACCAGGCGCCCGGATGCAGCGCGTTGCTCCGGTGCGCTTCGGGGGCCAGCCGCCGCCGCAGCGCACCGGGAGCGGTGCTCGGGTGATCGTTCATGGTGCGGGTCAGCCGCGTCGGCGGCGTGCCTGCCAGAGGGCTGCGGCACCGAGTACGGCGATGGCGGCGACGCCCGCGATCAGGCCGACTGAGGGACCGCCGGAGCCGCTCTCCTTGCCGTCGGCCTCGCTCGCGGTCGGCTTCTTCTCGGTCTTTCCGGTCTCTCCGCTGCCCGCGACCTGCTCGCCGCAGCCCGACTTCGGATAGTCGGCGATCGCGCACAGCAGGGCGTTGCTGTCGTAGCGCAGCGGCTCCGCGACCGCGGCGAGGGCGTCCGCGCTCGTCGCGTCGTCCGCGATCCGCGCGCAGGCGGTACGCGGCTTCGGCGGGGTCTCGCCTTCGGGGGCGTCACCCGGCGTGCCGAAGTCGATGACCAGGGCGATCCGCTTGCGGCCGTCCTCGGCGGGGGTCTTGGCGCAGATCGCGTCGAAGTCCGCGGCGCCGCGCGGCTTCGCGGCGTCCTTCGAGTCCTCGGACACGGAGAACCGGAAGCCCTGCACGGCCCCGTCGTCGGGGCGCGCGGTGCTCGGCCCCTGGCTCGCGTACGCCCACGAGGAGCCGTCCCGGTCCCAGAAGGACCAGTAGCGGTATCCGGCGGCATGGGCGGGGGCGGCGGCGAGGACGCCGAACAGGGCGGCGACGAGCGCCCCGGCCAGCAGGCGCCCGCACCGCACGCGGCCCCGCGTCACAGCTGCTGCTTCTTCTTGTTGCCGCTGTACAGGAAGCCGATACCGATACCGGCGACCATGCCGACGCCGATGATCCACCAGATGCTCACGCCGCTGCCGTCGTCGCCGTCCTTCTTCTCGTCGCCGGCCTTCTCGGCGGCCTGCGGGGCGGGACCCTGCGCGTTGAGCTGCTTGACCAGGTCCGCGCCGCCGAAGTCGCGCGGGTCCATGCCCGCAGCGTGGGCGGCGAAGATCAGCTGGGCATAGGCGGCGGGGCCGGACTTCTCGGCCCACTGCGCGGAGTTCTTCGACAGCCACTCGGCCGACTTCTTCGCCTGCTCCGGCTGGCCGGCCGCGGCGAGCGCGAGCACGGAGTCCGCGGTGTTGCCGAGGTCGGGCATGTTCTTGGCGCCGGGCAGCGAGGACATGAGGTGGTCGTCGCCCTTGGCGAGGGTCTTGAGGAGGTAGCCGGTGCCGTTCGCCGCGGCCTGCTCGGCGGTGTCGGCCTTCTCGCACTTCGGAGCGGCGGCCTCCTTCTTCGCCTCGTCCACGACCAGGCCCTTGCCGTGCCCGCCGAGAACACCGGCCGCCGTGGCGTCCGCGTTCGGCGCGAGCTTGCCGGTCTTGACGTCCGCGAGGCCGAAGGCGCCGCCGTCCTTGTCGCAGCTCATGGAGAGGGCGGGCAGCGCGTCGAACGCGGACTTGCCGTCCTGCGACTTCACCGACTGCGGCTTCTCGCCCGCACCGGTGAGGGCGCCGATCACGATGCCGGTGGAGTTGGCGTCGGAGTCCATGCCGGGGCTGTAGCCCCAGCCGCCGTCCTGGTTCTGGACCGACTTCAGCCAGTCGACGCTCTTCTTGACGGTCTTGTCCTGACCGCCGAGCGCGGTGAGTGCCTGTACGGCGGCGGCGGTCGAGTTGCTGTCGACCATCGTCTTGGCGTCGCACGGCTCGCCCGCGTCGGCCCGGTACGCGGCGAAGCCGCCGCTGGCGCAACTCTGCCCCGTGAGCCAGTCGACGGCCTTGGCGGCGGGCTTCACACCGGCCGAGTCCTGGGCGAGCAGGGCGTACGACTGCCGGAACACCCCGTCGAACTTGGGGTCGGCGTCGCCGTAGAGACCCGAGGGCAGCTTGGCGGAGGGCGACGGGGACGCGGTGTCCGCGAAGGCGGCCGGGGCGGCGGCCGAACCGAACACGGCGACGGCGGCCAGGACCGCTGCGCTGCGGCGAACGTTCATGATGCGGCGGGTGCCTCTCCCTGCGGGGAGCGGGGGCAGCACGGGCGCGTAGCTGGGCACGGGCACCGGGCGGCTCCGGCTCCGTATACCTCGACGGTGCCGGTCATCGGCGGTTCCGATGACGCGAGCCGGTCATGTTCCGTACCAGGCATTCCGGCTCACCGCGCGGGTGCGGCATACGGCTGCGGGTCAGCGCCGGATTCGCACCGGCTTCCCCCCGTACGGGCATGAGGACGACGGGCCCACTCTACCGGCCCGTAGGGGAGCGGGCCGGGCTGCCCGCCCCCGGCCGGAGGTCACACCGCCCCGCCCCGGAGGTCACACCGCCCGGTACCGCACCGGATCGTTGCCCACCGCCTCCGCGCGCCCCAGCTTCACCAGGCGCCGCACGTGCGCCTCGGCCTCGGAGACCGCGATGTTGCGCGAGCCGTAGCGGATCTGCTCCCAGGGGCGGTTCCACTCCATCCGCTCGGCGAGCTGCCAGGGGGTGAGGGGCTCGGCGAGGAGGGCGAGCAGGTCCGTCAGGCGCTCCTCGTGGTGGGCCAGGATCTCCCGGACGCGGGCCGGGGCGTCGGTGAACGCGTACTGGTGGGCGGGGAGCACCTCGGCGGCGCCCAGGCGGCCGATGCGCTCCAGGGAGTCGATGTAGTCGCCCAGGGGGTCGGTGACGGTGTCGTCGTCGGGGTCCTCGTACAGGCCGATGTGCGGAGTGATGCCGGGGAGCAGATGGTCGCCGGAGAACAGCCGCCCGTGCCCGGGCAGCCGCGCCGGGTGCTCCTCCTCCAGGTGCAGGCAGACGTGGCCCGGTGTGTGGCCGGGGGTCCAGATCGCGCGGAGCCTGCGCCCCGGCAGTCCGAGCAGCTCGCCCGGTGTGATGTCGCGGTCGGGGAGCGCGGCGGCCAGGCCCGGAAGCCGGGGCGCGCGGCCCGCGTCGCGGGCGGCGATCAGCGGTGTCAGATGGTCGGCGGGGGCTCCCGCGGCGGTCAGCTTCTCGACCATGTAGTCGAACCAGCGCGCGGGCGGACCGGTCCGCGTGCGGCGTACGACCGACGCGTCCGCCTCGTGCATCGCGATCCACGCGCCCGATGCCTCGCGGACCTTGGCCGACAGGCCGTGGTGGTCGGGGTGGTGGTGGGTGATGACGACGCCGTGCACCGCGTCGGCGGACGTGCCGCAGGCCGCGAGACCTTCGGCGAGCGCGTCCCAGGACGTCGGGTCGTCCCAGCCCGTGTCGATGAGGACGGGACCCGCGTCGGTGTCCAGGAGGTGGACGAGGGTGAAGCCCAGGGGGTTGTCGGGGATCGGGACCTTGATGCTCCACACGCCCCCGCCGTGCTCGGTCACCTGCGGTTCGGTCACCTGCGTCATCGGGCGCCCTCTTCTTCTCTCGGCTCTTCTCGCGACCGCAACTAGAACTAGTTCCAATGATCGCCCAAGTCGACCTTTTCGTCAGGCTACTTGAGTCTTGCCCTCCGTGGACTAGTGGAACTAGAACTGGTATCAGTTCTGAAACAGTGTCAGAAAGCGTGCCGCGCAGGCGGAATCCCGCAGGAGGCAGTCAGCCATGACCGAGATCGTGGAACACGGGCAGCTTTTCATCGGCGGGGAGCTGGTGGACCCCCTCGGCAAGGACGTCATCGAGGTGATCTCGCCGCACACCGGCCAGGTCTTCGCGCGCGTGCCGCACGCCGCGCCCGCCGACGTCGACCGGGCCGTCGCCACCGCGCGCAAGGCCTTCGACGACGGGCCCTGGCCCCGGATGACGCTCGACGAGCGGATGGAGGTCATCACCAAGATCAAGGACGCGTTCGCCGTACGGCACGAGGAGATCGCCCGCGTCATCAGCTCCGAGAACGGCACCCCGTACACCTCCAGCATCATGGTGCAGGCCCTCGCCGCGATGATGGTCTGGGACTCGGCGCTCACCGTCGCGCGGGGCTTCACCTACGAAGAGGAGCGCGACGGAGCGCTCGGCAAGATCCTCGTCCGGCGCGAGCCGGTCGGCGTCGTGGCGGCCGTCGTGCCCTGGAACGTCCCGCAGTTCACCGCGGCGGCCAAGCTCGCGCCCGCGCTGCTCGCCGGCTGCCCGGTGATCCTCAAGACCTCGCCCGAGGCGCCGCTCGACGCCTACATACTCGCCGAGATCGCCACCGAGGCCGGGCTGCCGCCGGGCGTGCTCTCGATCATCTCGGCCGACCGCGAGGTGAGCGAGTACCTCGTCGGGCACCCCGGCGTCGACAAGGTGTCCTTCACCGGGTCGGTCGGCGCGGGCAAGCGCGTCATGGAGGTCGCCGCCCGCAATCTCACCCGCGTGACCCTGGAGCTCGGCGGCAAGTCCGCCGCCGTGATCCTGCCGGACGCGGACGCGGCCTCCGCGGTGGCCGGCATCGTCCCCTTCGCCTGGATGATCAACGGCCAGGCGTGCGTGGCCCAGACCCGCATCCTCGTGCCCCGCTCCCGGCACGACGAGTTCGCCGAGGCCTTCGCCGCGGCGGCCGGCGCGCTCAAGGTCGGCGACCCGCTCGACCCGGCGACCGAACTCGGCCCGCTCGTCGCGCAGCGCCAGCAGCAGCGCTCCCTCGACTACATCCGCATCGGCCAGGAGGAAGGCGCCAAGATCCTTGCGGGCGGCGGCCGTCCGGCAGGGCTCGACGAGGGCTGGTACGTCGAGCCGACGCTCCTGGGCGGCGTGGACAACTCGATGCGCGTGGCCCGCGAGGAGATCTTCGGCCCGGTCATCTGCCTGCTCCCGTACGGCGACGAGAGCGAGGCAGTGAAGATCGCCAACGACTCCGACTACGGCCTCAGCGGCAGCGTCTGGACGGCGGACACGGAACGCGGCATCGACATCGCCCGGCAGGTGCGCACCGGAACGTACTCCGTGAACACCTTCAGCCTCGACATGCTCGGCCCGTTCGGCGGCTACAAGAACTCCGGCCTGGGCCGCGAGTTCGGGCCCGAGGGATACGGCGAGTACTTCGAGCACAAGATGATCCATCTCCCCGCCGGGTACGAAGGAGCGGGTGCCTGATGGGTGACCGCTGGCACGTCGAGGTGGACCGCTCCGTCTGCATCGGCTCCGGGATGTGCGTGAGCACGGCGCCGGGCGGGTTCTCGCTCGACTCCGCCCGCCAGTCGCACCCCGTGGAGTCCGAGACCGACGCCAACGAGAAGGTGCTCGAAGCGGCCGAGGGATGCCCGGTCGAGGCGATCACGATCACCCTGTCCGGCAGCGGGGAGGTCGTCTTTCCGCCGGAGGACTGAGCGGCCGGCGCGGGAGGACCGTGCGGGCCGGCACAAGCAGCGGGCTTTACTTCCGCGATGCCGTCCCCGCCGACTCGTATACATCCTGTACGTATTGTGTTCGATCGAACAGGTGCGAACAGGAATTGACCCATGCGTTCTGCATGCCTGATCGATGACATCCGTTACTGTCCGCCCCCTTTGCGGTCTGGAAATCTCAAGTCCAGACCACTTGGGGAGGGGATGGCGTGGACAAGCGGTACGAGGTCTACTGTCTGGCCGACAGGCACTTCTACGAGACTCCGGACCGTTTGTCCGCGGGCGGCGGCGCCCCCGTGTTCGGGACGGCGGAACGCCCCGTCCCGCAGGGATGGCGCTCGTCGCGACAGGGCGACTGGCTGACCCTCGTCCCCGTCGACGAGGACGGGCACGCGAGACCCGCGCCCCAGCAGGGCTGGAAGATCCACGTCTCCGCGACGCTGGAGAACGCCGACCGGATCGCCGCAGCGGTGTGGGACCACTGCGTGCCACGCTGTGTCCCCTTCAAGTTCATCGCGGGACGTCCCCTGCTGCACCTGCGAAACAGCAAGTACGCGGGACGCGACGGCAGCGGGAAGTTCGCCACGATCTACCCCGCCGACGAGCTTCAACTGCAGTCCCTGCTCGAAGAGCTGGGCCAGGTGCTCGCAGGGAACGAAGGCCCCTACATCCTCACCGACCTGCGCTGGCAGGAAGGCCCGCTGTACGTCAGGTACGGCGCCTTCACCCGCCGCATGTGCGTCGACGAGCGCGGCGGTCTCGTTCCCGCGATCGAGGACGACCGGGGCCGCCTCGTCCCCGACTCGCGCGACCCGGCCTTCCGGGTCCCCGGCTGGGTGACGCTGCCGCCGTTCCTCGAATCGCAGCTGGCGGCGCGCAACAACACGACGGTCACCGACCTGCCGTACCGCATGGAGAAGGCACTGCACTTCTCAAACGGCGGCGGGGTCTACGTGGGCACCGACACCAGGGACGACCGCAAGGTCGTCCTCAAGGAGGGCCGGCCGCACGCGGGCCTGGCATCCGACGGGGCCGACGCCGTGGCCCGCCTGGAGCGCGAGCGGGACGCGCTGGGGAAGCTGGCGGGCCTCGGCGTCGCGCCCGAAGTGCGGGACTGGTTCGAACTCGGCGGCCACCGCTTCCTCGTCATGGACTTCCTGGAGGGCCGCACCCTCAACTCCTTCTTCGCGGACCGGCATCCGCTGCTGGTCAGCGAGCCGGACCCGGAGGCGATCGCCGCGTACACGGCCTGGGCGCTGCGGATCCACCGCGCCGTCGAGGAAGCCGTCGCGGCCGTGCACGAGCGGGGGGTCGTCTTCAACGACCTCCACATGTTCAACATCATGGTCGCGCCCGACGAACAGTCCGTCTCCCTGCTCGACTTCGAGGCCGCGACGCGGGTGGGCGACGGCGGCAGGCAGGTCGTGGCCCACCCCGGGTTCATCGCGCCCGCCGACCGCCGGGGCGTCGACGTCGACCGCTACGCCCTCGCCTGTCTGCGCCTCGCCCTCTTCCTGCCGGTCACCACGCTGCTCGCCGTCGACCGGAGCAAGGCCGCGCACCTCGCGAAGGTGATCGCGACCGAGTTCCCCGACGTGCCGCGGGAGTTCCTCGCCGAAGCGGTGACGGAGATCGAGCGCGGCGGGCAGGACGTGACCGGCAGCGCGACCGGCAGTGCGCACGCCGCCGGGACGGCAGGGGCCGTCGGGACGACGGGGGCCGCCGCGCCGCTCGCCGACCTCGTCGATCTCGCCGACTGGCCCCGCAGCCGGGACTCCATGGTCAAGGCCATCCTCGCCTCCGCCACCCCGGAGCGCGACGACCGGCTCTTCCCCGGCGACATCGCGACGTTCGCCGACGGCGGCGGGCTCGGCCTCGCGCACGGCGCGGCCGGCGTCCTCTACGCCCTGGCCGAGAGCGGCGCCGAGCGCTACGAGGAGGGCGAGCGCTGGCTCCTGAAGCACACCGAATCCGCGCCGCCCGGCACCCCCCTCGGCCTGAACGACGGCCTCGCGGGCATCGCCCACGTACTCGAACGGCTCGGTCACCGCACCCGCGCGCTCGACCTGATGGAGAGCGTCCTCCAGGAGAACTGGCAGCGCCTGCCCTCCGATCTGAACGGCGGTCTCGCCGGACTCGGGCTCGCCCTCGACTCCCTCGCGCACAGCACCGGTGAGGAGGGGCTCGCGCAACACGCTCTGCGCGCCGCCGAGTTGATCGGCGAACGGCTCGCCGCCGGACCCCCGCCGAAGGGACGGCCACGAGCCGGTCTGCTGCACGGGGACACCGGCCCGGCCCTCCTGTTCCTGCGGCTCTACGAGAGGAACGGCGACTCCGCGCTCCTCGACCTGGCGGCACGCGCCCTGCGCGCGGATCTCGGCCGGTGCGTGGCACGGCCCGACGGCAGCCTCGGAGTGGACGAGGGGTGGCGCACGATGCCGTACCTCGGCGACGGCAGCGTCGGCATCGGCATGGTCCTCGACGACTACCTCGCGCACCGGGACGACGCCGGGTTCGAAGCGGTGCGGCCGGGCATCCTGACCACCGCGCGCTCACGCTTCTGCGTGCAGCCGGGCCTGTTCCAGGGGCGGGCCGGACTGCTCCTCCACGTCAACCGCAGCACCACGCCCGGCATCACGCCCGGGGAGGTCGCCGCGCAGATCGAGGGGCTCGGCTGGTTCGCGATGCCGTACGCGGGCCACCTCGCCTTCCCGGGGCACCAGATGCTCCGGCTCTCCATGGACCTGCACACCGGAACGGCGGGCTGCCTTCTCGCGCTCGCCGCCGCCCTGGGGGACGGCGGAGCACACGTCCCCTTCCTGCCGCCCTTGCTGCGGCCCCAGAGCCGGTCCCGCGAATCCGCGGGGTCGTGACACCGCCCATAAGGACAACAACGTCCCCAACTGAGAGGGAAGATCATGGCGCTTCTCGACCTGCAGAGCATGGAATCCGACGAGATGACCGGTGGCGGCCACGGTGGCGGCGGCAGCAACGCGAGCCTGCTGCTGTGCTGGAGCGACGCGAGCATCGTCCTCTGCCTCTGATGCCGGCCCGTGCCGTCTGAACGGCACGCCGTGAGGGACCGGGCGGTGCCTCTCCCCGAGGCACCGCCCGGATCCGTCGCCCTGCTGTGGACACCCGTCCGTCTCGGACGGGCGTCCACAGCAGGGCGCCAGTGCGCCCATGGACGTGCGTCCGCCACGGATGTCCGTCCGCCCCGGACGAGAGGACTGCGAGGACCCGGATCGCATGGCGACCACGACCACCCGTCCTCACCGGCCCCGACCCCGGCCCTGGCCCGCAGACGACGCCGGTCTGCTGAAGGCCGTGACCCGCCACAGCGCCGCCCGCTGCGCGGCCCTGGCGCTGTGCAGCGTCGCGGGCGCGGGCACCAGCCTCCTCCTGCCGTTCGCGATCGGCCGCGCCCTGGACGCCGTCCTCGCCGGGCACGCCGCGGGCCACGTCGGCGCCGACGCCCGCCGCTGGATCCTCCTGTGCACGGCACTCGTCGCCGCGAGCGCACTCCTGGACGCCTTCGACGGCGTCCTCACCGGAACCACCAACGCCCGTGCCACCGCCTGGCTGCGCGGCCGGGTCGGACGCCATGTACTGGCCGTCGGACCACGCGCCACCGCGCGCTTCGCCCCCGGTGACCTGGTGGCCCGTCTCGTCGACAACGCGGCCCACGCGGGCGTCGCTCCCGCCACACTCGCCGCGCTGCTCGCCGCCCTGGTGGCGCCCGTGGGCGCCGTGGCGGCCCTCGCCCTGATCGACGGCTGGCTCGCCGTGGTGTTCGTCGCGGGCGCGCCCGTGCTCGTGCTGCTCCTGCGGGCGTTCGTGCGGGTCTCGTCCGACTGCGTGGCCCGCTACCAGCAGGTCCAGGGGGATATCGCGGGCCGCCTCGGCGAAGCGATCGGCGGGGCCCGGACCGTCGCGGCCGCGCACACCGAGGACAAAGAGGCGGCGCGCGTCCTCGGGGCGCTGCCCGAACTCTCCCGGCAGGGACACCGCATGTGGCGGGTCCAGGGGCGCTCCCAGGCGCAGGCCGTCGCGGTCGCGCCGCTGCTGCAGATCGCGGTCATCGCGGTCGCGGGCCACCTCGTCGTCCAGCACCGCATCACCGTCGGCGAACTGCTGTCCGCCTCCCGGTACGCGGTGCTCGCCACCGGCATCGGGATGCTCGTCGGCCAGCTCGGCGGACTGGTACGGGCGAGGGCCGCGGCACGGCGCCTGGGGGAAGTGCTCGCGGAGCCGGCGACTTCGTACGGAGACAATGAACTGCCGCCCGGTGACGGCCTGTTGGAACTACGGGGGATCAAGGCGGCCCGTGGCGGACGTACCGTGCTCGACGGCGTCGACCTGACGGTGCCCGCAGGGGGCACCCTCGCCGTGGTCGGCCGCTCCGGCGCGGGCAAGTCGCGGCTCGCGGCCCTCGCGGGGCGGCTCGCCGACCCCGACGAAGGGGACGTACGCCTCGACGGCGTCCCTCTGCGTTCACTCCGCCCCGAGGAGCTGCGCCGCGAGATCGGCTACGCCTTCGAACGGCCCGCGCTGCTCGGCACGACCCTGGAGGACACGATCGGCTTCGGCGCCCCGCGCCCGCCGCGGGGCCGCGTCCGCGAGGCGGCCCGCGCCGCCCGCGCCGACACGTTCATCACCCGCCTCCCCGACGGCTACGCCACACCCTGCGCCGACGCGCCCCTCTCCGGCGGCGAGGCCCAACGCCTCGGCCTGGCGCGGGCGTTCGCGCGAGGCGGCCGGATCCTGATCCTTGACGACGCGATGTCGAGCCTGGACACGGTGACCGAACACCACATAGCCGAGGCCCTCCTCCACCACACCCCGCGCCGCAGCCGCCTGGTCATCGCCCACCGCGCGGCGACGGCGGCCCGCGCCGACGTGGTCGCCTGGCTGGACGACGGCCGGATCAGGGCGGTGGGGACCCACGCGGAGCTGTGGGAGAAGGCGGAGTACAGGGAGGTGTTCGGCGCGTGAGCCGTCCGGAGCTGTCCTCGCCCCCGCACGGCACCTACCGCCGGGGTGTCCGCTTTCTGTGGCGCAGGTGGCCGGTGTTGCTGCGGCTCGCGCTCTGGTCCGTGCTCGAAACGGGACAGACCTTCCTCACCGGGTACGCCCTCGCGCGCGCCCTGGACGACGGGTTCCTCGCGGGGCGCGCGGCGGTGGGGTTCGGGTGGCTCGGCGCGGCCGGGCTCGGCGTGGTCGTGGCCGCGTACGGCACGGGGCGGGTGTTCCGCGCGGTCGCCGATCTGGTGGAACCGCTGCGGGACACTCTGGTACGGCAGGTCGTCGGCCGGGGGCTGCGGGACGCGGACGGCGCCTCCGTCTCCCGGCTCACCCAGCAGGTGGAGATCGCCAGGGACACGTTCGCGGGCCTGGTACTCGTCTCCCGTTCCTTCGTCTTCACGGCGGCGGGCGCGCTGATCGGCCTGTTCTCGCTGGCCCCGCTGCTGCTCCTGGTGGTCGCGCCGCCGCTGCTCGCCGGTGTCGCCCTGTTCGCGGCGAGCCTGCGTCCGCTGGCCCGGCGCCAGGAGAGGTTCCTCGTGGCCGACGAGGCCATCGCCGCGCAACTGGGCGCCGTGGCACCGGGGCTGCGGGACATCACGGCCGCCGGCGCCGAGCGGGACGTCGCCGGGGACCTGGACCGGGCCGTCGCCGCCGAGTACGCGGCGTCAGGCGCCCTGGCCCGCTGGGGCGTCCTGCGCACGGCGGCCCTCGTGACCGGCGGCCAGCTCCCGCTCGTCCTGCTCCTGGTCACGGCACCCTGGCTCCTGGACCGCGGAGTGACACCGGGCGCCCTGGTCGGTGCGATCGCCTACGTCACCCAGGCCCTGCTCCCGGCCCTGAACAACCTGATCCACGGCCTGGGCACCAGCGGCTCCCGCCTGGCCATCGTCCTGCGCCGCCTGACATGGGCCCCGCCGGCGGCGGCCCCCGACGGGGTCGTGGACGGCGGTGCGGGTGCCGACCCGGGCGCGGCGGGCGCGGACCACGCCCGGTCCGTGCCGACCAGCCGACCGGCTCCCGGGGCCCGGACCGCTCCGGGCGGGCTCCCGGCACCCGCGGACGGCGGCGGTGCGGGTGCCGGTGCAGGCACGGCCTCGGATGACGGGTGGCACCTGCGAGGAGACAGGTGCGCTCCCATGGCCCCCGCGGGCTCACCAGGGCTCCCCGCCCCCGCCCTCCAGCTCTCCTCCGTCACCTTCGCCTACGGGCCCCTCGCCGAGCCCGTCGTGCGGGAGCTTTCGCTCACCGTCCCGCGGGGCGGGCACCTGGCGGTGGTCGGGCCCAGCGGGATCGGGAAGTCGACGCTGGTCGGTCTTGTCGCCGGGATGCTCGAGCCCGGGAGCGGGGCCGTGCGCGTGGACGGGCAGGGCGTAAGGGGGCCGGAGGCCGTGGGGCGGCGGGTGCTGATACCGCAGGAGGCCTACGTCTTCGGCGGGACCGTACGGGAGAACCTGGCCTATCTGCGGGCGGACGCCGTCGGGGACGCCGAGCTGCTCGCCGCCGCCGGGGCCGTCGGGCTCGGCGGGGTGATCGAGCGGCTCGGCGGGCTCGACGCCCCGGTGGACCCCGCCGCGCTCTCCGCGGGCGAGCGCCAGCTCGTCGCGCTGACCCGCGCCCACGTCTCGCACGCGCCCCTCGCCCTGCTCGACGAGGCCACCTGCCACCTCGACCCGGTGGCGGAGGCCCGCGCCGAGCGGGCGTTCGCGGCGCGGCCCTGCGGCACCCTCGTGGTGATCGCCCACCGCATCAGCTCGGCCCGCCGCGCCGACCGCATCCTGGTGATGGACGGGACGCACACGCTGTGCGGCAGCCATGCGGAGCTGCTGCACGGCTCGTCCCTCTACCGCGAACTCTGCGGCAGCTGGGGCCCGGTGAACGGGACGTCACACCCAGCCCTCCACCCGCGAGATCCGTATGGCGTCGATCCTGTTGCGGGCCCCGGTCTTGCGGGTGATCGCGGCCATGTAGTTGCGCACCGTCCCGTTGGTCAGATGCAGGCGGTTCGCGATCTCGGCGACGGGAGCACCCCCGGCGGCGAGCGCGAGCACCAGTAACTCGCGGTGTGTCAGCGGCATCTGAGATGCCTTCAGGAAGCCGAAGCCGAGGGACTCGTCCACGAACCGACCCCCGGCCGCCACCTGCCTGATCCCCGCGAGCAGCCGGTCCGGCGGACTCGCCTTGTCGACGTAGCCGAGGGCGCCGGCCTCCATGCAGCGCCGCAGCAGCCCCGGCCGGCTGCCGGACGCCATGACGAGCAGCGGGGTGCCGAGACCGCCGGTCACCGGATGGGACTGCTCCCCGAACTCGGCTGACGCGTACGTCGAGTCGCCTTCGGGGTCGACCACGCAGACGTCGGGCCGCACCGCACCGGTACGGTCACGGGCGTCGCGCCACGGCGTATGGAACACCTCCAGGTCCGGTTCACGGGCAAGGCGTTCGGCCAGAGCCGAGCGCAGCAGACAGGCGTCGTGCACGAGAAGAACCCGGATCACGTTCCGATCCTCCAGCTGTCCGCTTTTGGTCCGATGGCTTCGTACAGCACGTAGACCATTCATAGCGGCGCCGACCGCCGAAGCGGACGCGGAGAATTGGCCAAGCGGGACCAGAGGAGGCTCAGGGGCGCAAATGACAGGCGGGTGTGCGCCCCCCGTGCAACTGTTCAGAGCTTGCGTTCGAGTGGCTGCGGGCGCCCCGCTACGCGCTCTCGGGAGACGTCAGGTCGATCAGCCGGCACACCATCTCGATGTCGATCTTGACCTGTGCGATCGACGCCCGCCCCGAGAGCCAGGTGATCAGCGCGGAGTGCCAGGTGTGCTCGATGACCCGGACCGCCGAGAGCTGCTCGGGGGTCGGTGCGTCCGCCAGGCCCATCGCGTCCAGGATGATCGCCGTGGTCAGCCGCGAGACCGTGTCGACCTCGGGGCTCACGGAGCGGTCGGCGAAGGTCAGCGCCCTGACCATGGCATCTGCCAGATGCGGCTCGCGCTGGAGGGCACGGAAGGCCCGCATCAGCGTCTCGGCGCACCGCTCGGCGGGCGTCTCGCCGGCGGGCGGACGTTTGCGGATCGTCGTGTGCATGTGCTGCAACTGGTCCTGCATGGTGGCGACCAGGAGATGCACCTTGGAGGGGAAGTAGCGGTACAGCGTGCCGAGCGCGACGCTCGACGACTCGGCGACCTCGCGCATCTGCACAGCGTCGAACCCGCCGCGGCTCGCGAGCTGGGCGCTGGCGTGCAGGATACGGCGCCGGCGCGCCTCCTGCCGTTCGGTCAGGGGCGGCGACGCCGGATCAGCTGCTGCGACTTCCGCTGCCTTGGCTTCCGATGTCATAGGTCCCGTAGTCCGTCGTCCCGGTCCGGATATGTGGTGGGCCAGCATGGCAGGGCACCCGCCGTGGCGCGAATCACCTGATCCGGGCCTTACGGCGCGGCTACCTGCCGGTAGATTCAGACCTCGTTCAGCGATCATTCAACGATCAAGTCTGAAACTTGTTCTAGATTACCGTCCCGGCGTAACCTCGCGGACAACCGCAAGCAGAAGGGGGCCGAGAGTGACCGCTGAGGCCATGGAGGCGGGCCCCCGGACGGGCCCGCAGGGCTCCGATGGTGACCGACCGTTGCGCATCGCTCTCCTCACGTACAAAGGGAACCCGTTCTGCGGGGGGCAAGGCGTCTACGTACGTCACCTCTCACGCGAACTGGCCCGCCTGGGGCACAGCGTCGAAGTGATCGGCGCGCAGCCCTACCCCGTCCTCGACGAGGGGCTAGAGGGCCTCCGGCTCACCGAGCTGCCGAGCCTGGACCTCTACCGCTCGCCCGACCCGTTCCGCACGCCCAAGCGCGGCGAGTACCGCGACTGGGTCGACGCCCTCGAAGTGGCGACGATGTGGACCGGCGGCTTCCCCGAGCCCGCGACGTTCAGCCTGCGTGCCCGCCGCCATCTGCGCGCCAGGCGCGGCGAGTTCGACGTCGTGCATGACAACCAGACGCTCGGTTACGGACTGTTGGGCGACATCGGCGCCCCGCTCGTCTCGACGATCCACCACCCCATCACCGTGGACCGCCGCCTCGACCTCGACGCGGCGCCCGACTGGCGCCGCCGCATGTCGGTCCGCCGCTGGTACGCGTTCACGCGCATGCAAAAGCGCGTCGCCCGCAGGCTGCCCTCCGTCCTTACCGTCTCCGGCACGTCACGCCAGGAGATCATCGACCACCTCGGGGTACGCGACGACCGCATCAGCGTCGTGCACATCGGCGCCGACACCGACCTCTTCTCGCCGGACCCTTCGGTCGCCGAGGTGCCGGGCCGCATCGTCACGACGTCCAGCGCGGACGTCCCCCTCAAGGGGCTCGTGTACCTCGTCGAGGCGCTCGCCAAGGTCCGTGCCGAGAACCCCGCCGCGCATCTCGTCGTCGTCGGCAAGCGCGCCGAGGACGGCCCCGTCGCGCAGGCCATCGAGAAGTACGGCCTCGCGGACGCCGTCGAGTTCGTCAAGGGCATCACCGACGAAGAGCTGGTGGACCTGGTCCGCTCGGCCGAAGTCGCCTGTGTGCCGTCGCTCTACGAGGGCTTCTCGCTCCCCGCGGCCGAGGCGATGGCGACGGGAACGCCGCTGCTCGCGACGACCGGCGGCGCGATCCCGGAGGTCGCGGGCCCCGACGGCGAGACGTGCCTCGCCGTGCCGCCGGCCGACCCCGGAGCGCTCGCCGCGGGCCTCGGCCGCCTGCTCGGCGACCGCGATCTGCGGGTACGCCTCGGCGCGGCGGGACGCGAGCGGGTCCTCGCCAAATTCACCTGGGCCCGGGCCGCCCGGGGCACCGCAGAGCTGTACCGCGCGGCGATCGCCGTCCCCCACGCTCGAACCAACTCGCGCGGGGGGACCCCCATCGCGGCCCCGCAATCCGGCCGCCGCCCGGCCACCACCCCGACGTACTCCGGGAGCCATCGCTGATGCTGACCGTCGACTTCACCCGCTTCCCGCTCGCCGCGGGCGATCGCGTCCTGGACCTGGGCTGCGGCGCGGGCCGGCATGCCTTCGAGTGTTACCGGCGGGGGGCTCAGGTGGTGGCCCTCGACCAGAACGCCGAGGAGATCCGCGAGGTCGCCAAATGGTTCGCCGCGATGAAGGAGGCGGGCGAGGCACCGGCGGGCGCGACCGCCACGGCGATGGAGGGCGACGCGCTCAACCTCCCCTTCCCCGACGCCTCATTCGACGTCGTGATCATCTCCGAGGTGATGGAGCACATCCCCGACGACAAGGGCGTGCTCGCGGAAATGGTCCGCGTCCTCAAGCCCGGCGGCCGCATCGCGGTCACCGTCCCGCGCTACGGCCCCGAGAAGATCTGCTGGGCCCTGTCGGACGCGTACCACGAGGTCGAGGGCGGTCACATCCGCATCTACAAGGCGGACGAACTGCTCGGCAGGATGCGCGAGGCGGGCCTGAAGCCGTACGGCACGCACCACGCGCACGCCCTGCACGCGCCGTACTGGTGGCTCAAGTGCGCGTTCGGCGTGGACAACGACAAGGCGCTGCCGGTGCGGGCGTACCACAAGCTCCTGGTCTGGGACATCATGAAGAAGCCGCTGGCGACGAAGGTGGCGGAACAGCTGCTCAACCCGGTCGTGGGCAAGAGTTTCGTGGCGTACGCGACGAAGCCGCACCTGCCGAAGGCCGACGCGAAGACCGACGCGTGACGAGCCCGGAGCGGACGGAACACCTGGTCCTGCCGGGCGTCCTGACGGCGGATCAGGCCACCCGGACGGTCCGCGGGATTCTGGCGGTCCAGCGCGAGGACGGTGCGATCCCGTGGTTCCGCGGCCATCACCTCGACCCCTGGGACCACACCGAGGCCGCCATGGCCCTGGACGCGGCGGGCGAGCACGCGGCGGCGGGCCGCGCCTACGACTGGCTCGCGCGGCACCAGAACCCGGACGGGTCCTGGTACGCGGCGTACGCCGACGGCGACCCGCACGACGTCACGGACCGGGGCCGCGAGACGAACTTCTGCGCGTACATCGCGGTGGGCGTCTGGCACCACTATCTCTCGACGGGCGACGACACGTTCCTGGACCGCCTGTGGCCGACGGTGGTGGGGGCGGTGGAGTTCGTCCTCGCCCTCCAGCAGCCAGGCGGCCAGATCGGCTGGAAGCGCGAGCCGGACGGTGAGATGGTCGGCGACGCGCTCCTGACGGGCAGTTCGTCGATCTACCAGGCGCTGCGGTGCGCCCTGGCGATCGCCGAGCAGCGCGAAGAGCCGCAGCCGGACTGGGAATTGGCCACGGGCGCCCTCGCCCACGCCATCCGCAGCCATCCCGAACGGTTCCTGGACAAGGACCGCTACTCGATGGACTGGTACTACCCGGTCCTCGGCGGCGCGTTGACGGGTGCGGAGGCAAAGTCGCGCATGAAGGAGGGCTGGGACCGCTTCGTGGTGCCGGACCTCGGCGTGCGCTGCGTCATCCCCAACAACTGGGTGACGGGCGGCGAAAGCGCCGAACTTGCCCTGTCCCTCTGGGTTCTGGGCGAATCCGACCGCGCCCTGGAGATCCTCCAGTCGATCCAGCACCTGCGCGACCCGGAGACCGGCCTCTACTGGACGGGCTACGTCTTCGACGACAAGGCGATCTGGCCCGAGGAGCTCACCACCTGGACGGCGGGCTCCCTGCTGCTCGCCGTGGCGGCACTCGGCGGCGACGAGGCCACCTGCGCGGTGTTCTCGGGAGAACGCCTGCCGGTGGGCCTCGCGCCGGAGTGCTGCGGCTCCGCCACCGGGGGGCAGTAGCGGAGCCGCAGAGTATCGCTGCCGGGGGTAGCAGCGGTACCGGTCAGTAGCGGCGCAGCCGTCCCGCGACGGCGTGGCCGACGAAGACGTACACCAGGGCCGCGAGGCCGTAGCCGCAGACGACCCGTGCCCACGCTTCGTCGAACGTGAACAGGTCATGTGACCAGCCGGCGAGCCAGCGTGCCACGTCGTGGATGAATTGGACGAGGTCGTTGGCGCGGTTCGCGTCCAACAGATACATGAGGATCCACAGGCCGAGGATGATGGCCATCACGTCCGCGACGATGACGATGACCCTCGCTGCGGTGCTGCCACGTGCTTGTCGGGTGGACATGACACCCGTGTACCTGGAAAGGCCCGGTTGAAACCCGTACGGGCTCACCCGGGTGGCAGGTCCCGCCGGCCGGGGTGAGGCTGCCAGGAGAACTGTCCACTCCTGGAGGTCCCCGTGTCGTTGTCCGCTGCGGCCGTACGCCGGTCACTCGTCGCCCCTGTGCTGTGCGGCGCCCTGCTCGCGGGTACGACCGCGTGCAGCGGCAACGACGACGCCGACGCGGCGCCGTCCTCGCCGTCGCCCTCCAGCTCCGCCCAGAAGCAGAAGTTCGCGAAGACCCGGTTCGTCGCGAACGCGGGGATCGCCGCCGGGGCGACGTACCAGTGGATCGTGAAGCCCTTCAAGGCCGGGAAATTCAAGAAGGGCGCCGACGGGCGGAAGTTCGCCCTCATCAAGGCGGGCCTCGCGGGGACGCTCGCCTACAACCGCCTGAAGGCGGCAACGAAGAACGCGAAGGGCGACCCGACGCTCTCCAAGGCGGTGGCGCCGCTGACGGCGGGGATCGACTCGCTGAAGGACCTCCCGAAGAAGCTGCGGAAGGGCGACTCGACGGACTCCGTCGTGAACTCCTTCGACGACATCATCAACAAGGTGAAGGACGCGGGGAAGGGAGCGGGGGCGGAGGTCAAGGACAAGGTGCCGTCGGCGGGAGAGCTGGCCAAGGGGTGATTCTGGCGCGGGGGCCCGGCCTTTGGCCTTGGGCGCCGTGAATCACCGGCTCCGCCGAGTTCGTCCTCAATCGCCGGACGGGCTGGAAC
>NZ_JBNNJZ010000091.1:0-22083 GCF_050270335.1 Streptomyces sp. NPDC059900 | reverse complement strand
TTTCCGACTCTATCAGACTCTTTCGTGTCCGATTTCCTCGGTGCCTTTCCGGTTCCCGCTCCGGCCTTTCGGCTTTCGCGTTTCCCTTTCCGGCGAGTCCGACTCTACCAGATCCTTTCGGGCCTGATTCCCAGTCAGCGGGGCTTGTCTTCCGGGCTGTTGGGCCGTTCCGACGAGTGAGACATTAGCGGAATCCTGGCTCCCGATCCAAATCGGGGCGTCCTTTCGAACGCGGATTCCTCATTTCGCAAACGCGCATGAAAACGAGCAGACGACGGGTCAGCAAAGAGACACGACATCGATCGCTTGAATGTTGTTGCGGAATGGCTGCCCGGGGACCGACCAAGGGTCGACGCTCACGTCGGGCAACTCGGAGAACACTACGTACGCGGCCTTGGCGTGTCAACCCTGGTACGCGGCGTCCCCCGAGCGCTACCGTAGGAGACGTGACTACACATGCGCACACCCAACTGTGGTGGGCCGCCTGACGGCGGCCGTACACACGCATGTACTCAACGGCTGCCGACTCGGCGGCCGTTCTCGTTTCTCCCCCTGGAGGACCCGGAGCCCGGTCGGCGGGCCGGCGGTCCTGACCAGGAGGTGGAGAGATGACGAGGATCTTCAGCGGGATCAAGCCGACGGGGCATCTGACCCTGGGGAACTACCTGGGCGCCGTACGCCAGTGGGCAGAAGTTGATCAGCATCGCGCCGAAGCGCTGTTCAGCGTCGTGGATCTGCATGCCCTGACCGTGGATCACGATCCCGGCCGGGTGCGAAGGCTCAGTCGGCAGGCGGCGACGCTCTTGCTCGCGTCGGGGATCGATCCCGAGCGGGCCACCGTGTTCGTACAGAGTCATGTGGACGAGCACGCCCGGCTCTCGTATCTGCTGGAGTGCGTCGCCACGGACGGCGAGATGCGGCGGATGATCCAGTACAAGGAGAAATCCGTGCTCGAGCGGGCCCGTGGCGGGAGCGTCCGGCTTTCGCTGCTCACGTATCCCGTGCTGATGGCGGCGGACATCCTGGCCTACGGGGCCGACGAAGTGCCGGTCGGGGACGACCAGGTGCAGCACGTCGAGCTCACGCGGGATCTGGCGGTGCGGTTCAACCAGCGGTACGGGCACACGTTCGTGGTGCCGCGGGCCACGTTCCCCAAGGTGGCGGCCAGGGTCATGGATCTGCAGGACCCGCTGTCGAAGATGGGGAAGTCCGGGGATTCCGGGGCCGGGATCGTCTATCTGCTCGATGAGCCGGACGTCGTACGGAAGAAGATCATGCGCGCCGTCACGGACAGCGGGAGCGAGGTCGAGTACGACCGGGAGGCCAAGCCGGGGATCTCGAACCTGCTGGAGATCCTGGCGGCCTGCGAAGGGGGGAACCCCGAGGGCCTGAGCGGTGTGTACGAAACGTACGGGGCCTTGAAGAAGGACACCGCCGAGGCCGTGGTGGAGGTGCTCAGGCCCGTGCAGGAGAAGCACAAGGAGCTGGTCGCGGACCCCGCCTATGTGGAGGGGGTGCTGCGGCGGGGAGCCGAGCGGGCCAGGGCGATGTCCAGGCCGACGGTGGACCGGGCCTATCGCGCGATCGGTCTGCTGCCGCCGGTGGACGCGGCGCCGTAGGGCCGGCGGGCGTTGATCGCTCGGGGCGTGCGGGGGTCGGCGGCGGGGCGCGGCCTTCGCACGCCCCGGCCCGGCCCGGGCGGTCAGCTGTTGTTGCCGGATGCCAGTTCGCGGCTGCGGTCGCGGGCGGCTTCGAGGGCGGCGATGAGGGCTGCTCGTACGCCGTGGTTCTCGAGTTCGCGGATGGCGTTGATGGTGGTGCCGGCCGGGGACGTGACGTTCTCGCGGAGCTTGACCGGGTGTTCCCCGCTGTCGCGGAGCATGACGGCGGCGCCGATCGCGGCCTGGACGATGAGGTCGTGGGCCTTGTCGCGGGGCAGGCCGAGGAGGATGCCCGCGTCGGTCATGGCCTCGACCAGGTAGAAGAAGTACGCCGGTCCCGAGCCGGAGAGGGCCGTGCAGGCGTCCTGCTGGGTCTCGGGGACGCGCAGGGTCTTGCCGACGGCGCCGAAGATCTCCTCGGCGTGGGCGAGGTGGGCGGCGGTGGCCTGGCTGCCCGCGGAGATGACGGACATGCCTTCGTCCACGAGGACCGGGGTGTTGGGCATGACGCGGACGACGGGGGTGCCCTCGGCGAGGTGCTCCTCGATGAAGGACGTGGTGATGCCGGCGGCGGCGCTGATGACCAGGCGGTCGGAGGTGATGTGCGGGGCGAGCTCTTCGAGGAGGCGGCCCATGTCCTGCGGCTTGACGGCGAGGATGAGGGTGTCGGCCTGCTTGGCGGCCTCGGCGTTGCTGACGGGGTCGACTCCGTAGCGGGTGCGGAGTTCTGCGGCGCGCTCGGAGCGGCGGGTGGTGACCAGGAGGTCGGCGGGGGCCCAGCCGGCCCGGATCATTCCGCTGAGGAGGGCTTCGCCGATCTTGCCGGTGCCGAGGACTGCGACGGGCTGGGGCATGTGTGGGTCACCCTCCAGGTGCGGTTCAGCCGGGGTCGTTCTCTTCCGGTCGTGCTCTTGCGGTCATCCTCGCATTGGTGCGTCAGGCGGTGCGGCGGCGGAGGGTGGCGGCGCCCAGGGCGAGTACGAGGACGGCGCAGCCCGCGACGATCACGGCGTCGCGTACGAAGGCGCCGGTGACGGAGGAGTGGCGGAGGACTTCGTTCATGCCGTCCACGGCGTACGACATGGGCAGGACGTTCGAGATCGATTCGAGGACCGGCGCCATGTTGTCGCGCGGGGTGAACAGGCCGCAGAGGAGCAGCTGGGGGAAGATCACGGCCGGCATGAACTGGACGGCCTGGAACTCGGAGGCCGCGAAGGCGGAGACGAACAGGCCGAGCGCCGTGCCGAGCAGGGCGTCGAGGAGCGCGACCAGGAGGAGCAGCCAGGCGGAGCCCGTGACGTCGAGGCCGAGGGCCCACAGGGCGAGGCCGGTGGCGAGGACCGACTGGATGACGGCGAGGAATCCGAAGGCCAGGGCGTAGCCCGCGATGAGGTCGCCCTTGGCCAGGGGCATCGCGAGGAGGCGTTCGAGGGTGCCGGAGGTGCGTTCGCGGAGGGTCGCGATGGAGGTCACCAGGAACATCGTGATGAGGGGGAAGATGCCGAGGAGCGAGGCGCCGATGGAGTCGAAGGTCTGCGGGCTGCCGTCGAACACGTAGCGCAGGAGAAGGAGCATCACGCAGGGGACGAGCAGCATCAGCGCGATGGAGCGGGGGTCGTGGCGGAGCTGTCGCAGGACGCGGGCCGCGGTGGCGAGGGTGCGGTGGGTGTTCATCGGGCGCTCCTGGTGGAGGTGGTGCCGGTAGTGGGGGTGGTCGCGTCGGTCCTGGTTGCGGCGGTGGCCTCGTCGACCAGGCGGAGGAAGGCCGCTTCGACGGTGTCGGTGGCGGTGCGGGTGCGCAGGGCCTGAGGGGTGTCGTCGGCGAGGAGTTCGCCTTCGCGCATGAGCAGGAGGCGGTGGCAGCGCTCGGCCTCGTCCATGACGTGCGAGGAGACGAGGATCGTGGTGCCCCGGTCGGCGGCGATGGAGTGGAAGAGGTTCCACAGGTCGCGGCGGAGTACGGGGTCGAGGCCGACGGTGGGTTCGTCGAGCACGAGGAGTTCCGGGGTGCCCAGGAGGGCCACCGCCAGGGAGACGCGGCTGCGCTGGCCGCCGGAGAGGTTGCCCGCGAGGGCGTCGGCGTGGGTGGTGAGGTCGACGTCCTCGATGGCCCGGTTGACGTGCTCGCGGCGGCGGTGGGCGGCGGGGCCGCGGCCGGGGTCGAGGACGGCGGCGAAGTAGTCCAGGTTCTGGCGGACGGTGAGGTCGTCGTAGACGGAGGGGTGCTGGGTGACGTAGCCGATGCGGGAGCGGAGGCCGGGGGCTCCTGCGGGGTGGTCGAGGACGTTCAGGGTGCCGGTGACCTTGGCCTGGGTGCCGACCGTCGCGCGCATGAGGGTGGATTTGCCGCAGCCCGAGGGGCCCAGGAGCCCGGTGATCTGGCCCTTCGGGACGGTGAAGTCCAGGTCGCGCAGGACAGTGCGGGGGCCTCGGACGACGGTCAGGCCCCTCGCCTCGATGGCTGGAGGTTCCTCGATATTCATCATGTGATGATTATTGCGCGCCGGGCGCCGGACACGTCAAGGCCCGGCCCTCGATTTCGGGGGCCGGGCCAGGGTGTGCGAGGGGGCGTGCGGGGGGTTACGCCCTCTTCTTCTTGCGGGACGGGTTGCCCGTGCGGCGGGACGTGCGCTTCGCGTACTGCTCGCGGGCCGTCTCGTACTCCTTGCGGTGGAGCTCTTCGCCGGGGGCCTCGGTGAGGGAGCGGACGAAGTAGGCGAGGAGGACGCCGACGAAGCCGATCGTCATGAGGCCGCGCATCGACGACTGGGACGCCGGGTCGTGGCGGCGGGTGAACCCCTCCCAGCTGCGACGGAAGGCGATCGCACTGCAGATCGAGAACATGATGAGGACCAGGAAGTTCACGAACGTCCCCACGTCCGCGATCGCCATGCCCTCGTACGCGAAACGCAGCACGAAGCAGCCGGCCGCCGCCGCGAGCAGCGACCCTGCGGCGACGCCCGCGCGGCGGGCGCCGTAGCCGTTGTCGTGGGCCACCCAGGTCGTACCGAAGAAGCGGAGGGGCTCGGGCTGCGGGCCGGGGGCCGTCGCGGCTGTCCCGGTCGTCGCCGCCGAGCGGTCGGGGGTGCTGGAATCTGCGCTCACCCGTCGAGTATCGCGCGGGGCGGGTGCGGGGCGGCGCAGGGGCGGGCCCGGCGGGAGCGGGGTGGCGCTCGGCGGGAGCCGGGTGCGGTCGGCGGGAGCCAGGTGGCGCAAGGGCGGGCTCGCCCTATTCGTCCCCCGCCTTGCCCTGCCGTACCACCCGGCGGCTAGTTTGGGTGGCAGGACAGGCAGACGGACCCAGGCGAAAACTGAGGCAGGCGGGACGGGGAGGTCGGGAGAGTGTCGCTCCGCGGAGGTGACCCAGCCGAGATCGGCGGCTACCCGCTCGAGGCACGGCTCGGCTCGGGCGGCATGGGCACGGTCTTTCTGGCGCGTACGGCTTCGGGGCGTCCCGTCGCGATCAAGCTGATCCACCAGCAGTACGCCGGGGACGAGGAATTCCGCATCCGCTTCCGGCAGGAGGTGGCGGCGGCGCGGCGGGTGAGCGGCGCGTTCACGGCCGCCGTGGTCGACGCCGACCCGGAGGCCGAGCACCCCTGGATGGCGACGACCTATATAGAGGGGCACACGCTCGCCCAGCACATCGCCAAGAAGGGCCCGCTGGCCGGCACCGATCTGCGTACGCTCGCCATCGGTCTGACGGAGGCGCTGCGCGACATCCACCGCGCGGGCGTCGTGCACCGCGACCTCAAGCCGTCGAACGTCGTCCTCTCGCCCGAGGGGCCGCGCGTCATCGACTTCGGCATTTCGCGCGCCGCGGACCAGCAGACGCTGACGATGACGGGGCGCGTCATCGGTACGCCGCCATTCATGTCGCCGGAGCAGTTGCAGGCGCCGCGCGGGGTCGGTCCGCGGTCCGACGTCTTCTCGCTGGGCACGTTGCTGGTGTACGCGGCGACGGGGCAGGGGCCCTTCGATGCGGACAGCCCGTACATGACTGCATATCAAGTGGTGCACGAGCCGCCGGAGTTGGCAGCCGTGCCCGGCGCTCTGCGCGCGGTGGTCGAGCCGTGCCTCGACAAGGACCCCGACGCGCGACCGTCCGCCGACGAGCTCCTGGAGCGGCTGCGGGACCTGCCCGCCGAGATGGGGGAAGCGGCGGCGGGGGCGCCGGGCAGTCGTACGCGGGACACCGATACCCAGCATCACCGGTCCGCCGCGGATGGCGGGACTGAGGGCGGGGGCGCGAGCGCTGCCGGGGGTGGTGCGGGGGCGGGTGCTGATACCGGTACTGGTGCTGGTGCTGGTGCTGGGGCTCCTACGGGTGCCGGTGCTGGAGCCGGTGCCGGGGCCGGTGGCGCTTCGACGGCCGTCGCGTCCGACGGCACCCTCAACGGCGGGCGCCGACGTCGGCGTTGGCGGCCCGCGCTCGCCGCTGCCGTCGCCATCGCCGCGCTCGGGGGCGGGGTCGCCGCGCTCCAGCTCAGTTCGTCCGGCTCCTCGTCCGGAAGCGACGACGGCAAGGACAGCACGGTCGCGGCGGCCGAGGCGCCGCCCCTGCCCGACGGCTTCAAGCCCTGGCGCACGACCGTGCCCAACGACCGGGGCATCCCGGACGAGGTGCGCTGCGTGCCGCGCGGGGACGCGTTGTACTGCGGGGGCGGCGGTGTCGTCGCGACCCGGCTGCGGATCTCCGACGGCAAGGAGATCTGGCGGGTCAAGAGCCCCGGCGTGCCCACGCAGGGCATGCACATCGTGGGCGTCACGAAGGACACCGTCCTCGGCTACCGCAACCCGGAGGGCAACGGATCCGCCCAGCAGGTGGTGGCGCTGGACGCCCGTACCAGCAAGGAGCTGTGGTCCCGGCCGATCGGCGGCCAGTCGGCGGTCTACACCGGGCGGACGCAGGACGCGGTGCTTTCCGGCTCGACCGTCCTGAGCGTCGACCCCGGCCGTACGCGGGTCGAGGCCAGGGACGCGCGCAGCGGGAGCATGCTCTGGTCGACGCCCGTTCCCGCGGGTTCCGAGTGCACGCCGGTCGCGGCGGCGCAGCGCGTGTACGCGATGTGCGCGCCGTCCGGTGAGGTCGCGAACGTCGATGTGCGCCACCCCGTCCTCCACACCCTCGGCCTCAAGTCCGGTGCGCTGGGCAAGGGCATCCCGGTCCAGGGGCCCGTGCAGCCGGTGGGTGATGCCAAGGGCGGGCTCGTCCTCCTGCACCAGCGGATGCAGGGCGCCCAGACCGTCGGGTACGACAAGGTGCTGCGGGTCGACCCGGACAGCGGTCAGGTCGCGTCCCGGCCGCTGGAGAAAACGTACGACGCGACGCCCGGTATCGCGGACGGCACGGTCTACTTCGCCGAGACGACCGGGCGGGTCAGCGCGGTGGATCCCGCGAGCGGCCGGCAGAAGTGGTCGCGGCAGACGAGTGTGGAGGGGGCTTCGGGGCCGGTGCTGGCTCCGGGGGGTGGTTCCGGTTCTGAGTCTGGGTCTGGGTCCGGGAGTGGTGGCGGGACCCTTTACTACAGCTCGGCCAGCGGGCGCGTCGTCGCCCTCTCCGCGCGGGGCGGCAAGCCGCTCTGGACCACGGGTCCGCGGGCCAAGGGGCTGGCCGGTGAGGTGAACGCCAGTCCGCGGGTCGCGGTGTCGGGGCGTGTGCTGTTCGTGGCGGCGGCGGACAACACCGTGTTCTCGCTCGACGCGACGAAGCCGCCGAAGTCCGAGTGAACTTCGGCGGCTTTCGCGGGGCCGTGGTTCAGCAGCGGGGTGCCACGTAGCCGGTGCTGCCCGTGCGGACGTACGCGTCGGAGACGTAGCGGCCGCTGCCGATGCGGTCCCAGAGCTTCGTGGTGCCTGCCGGGCCGGTGATCTTCTCGCCCGGCTTCTGGCACTGGATCGTCACCCGGCTTCCTGCCGAGAGGCGGCCCACCTTGCCGTACGACGTGCCGGGGCCGGAGCGGACGTTGACGTCCGCGGCGATCGGGTACGTTCTCGCTGCCGCGGCTTCGATTTCCTCTGCGGACTCCGGTGCTATGACGTTCTCGCTCATGCTTCTCTCCCCCGTGAAGCGGCGGCCTCTCGGCTGCCTGGCGTGTTCGCCTACAGGGGTGGACGCGTGGGGGTGGCGGGGCGGTTGCGGAGGGTTGGGGTCGAGGATTTTTCCCTTCCCCGACCCCGCCCCTTCCCGAAAACCCGCTGGCGCGGGGGCCGTGGCTTCGCGCGCCGTCATCACCGGCTCCGCCGAGTTCGTCCTCAAACGCCGGACGGGCTGAAAGAACCCGCCGGGCGTCAGTGGGACGCGCCCCGTAAGGGGCGCGGGGAACTGCGCGACCGGCCCCCACCGGCCCGCAGGCCCGTCACCGCTCCTGCGGCACAGGCCGGGCGGGCCCGGAGCGAAGAACCGCGTCAGCCAAGCTTCGACACGTCACGCACCGCGCCGCGGTCCGCGCTTGTGGCCATTGCCGCGTAGGCCCGCAGCGCTGCCGAGACCTTGCGTTCGCGGTTCTTGGGGGCGTACACGCCGCCCAGGGCCTCGCGGCGGCGGGTCAGTTCCGCGTCGTCGACGAGGAGTTCGATGCCGCGGTTGGGGATGTCGATGCGGATGCGGTCGCCGTCCTCGACCAGGGCGATCGCACCGCCGGACGCCGCCTCGGGCGACGCGTGGCCGATGGACAGGCCCGACGTACCGCCGGAGAAGCGGCCGTCCGTGACCAGGGCGCAGGCCTTGCCGAGGCCGCGGCCCTTCAGGAAGGAGGTGGGGTAGAGCATCTCCTGCATGCCGGGGCCGCCCTTGGGGCCCTCGTAGCGGATGACGACCACGTCGCCTTCCTTCACCTGCTTCTTGAGGATCTTGTCGACCGCTTCTTCCTGCGACTCGCAGACCACGGCCGGACCCTCGAACGTCCAGATCGACTCGTCGACGCCCGCCGTCTTCACGACGCAGCCGTCCTCGGCGATGTTGCCCTTGAGGACCGCGAGGCCGCCGTCCTTCGAGTACGCGTGGGCCAGGTCCCGGATGCAGCCGCCCGCGGCGTCCGTGTCCAGGCTGTCCCAGCGCTTCGACTGGGAGAAGGCGGTCGCCGAGCGCTCGCAGCCCGGCGCCGCGTGCCACAACTCGACGGCCTCGTCCGAAGGCGAGCCGCCGCGCACGTCCCAGGTGTCCAGCCATTCCTTGATGGACGGGGAGTGGACCGTGTGCACGTCCTCGTTCAGGAGGCCGCCGCGGTACAGCTCGCCGAGGATCGCGGGGATGCCGCCCGCGCGGTGCACGTCCTCCATGTAGTACGTGCCGCCGGGCGCGACGTTCGGGGCGACCTTGGCCAGGCAGGGGACGCGGCGCGAGACCTCGTCCATGTCGGCGAGGGTGTAGTCGAGCTCGGCCTCCTGCGCCGCGGCGAGCAGGTGCAGGATCGTGTTCGTGGAGCCGCCCATGGAGATGTCGAGCGCCATGGCGTTGTCGAAGGCGGCGCGCGTGGCGATGTTGCGCGGCAGGACCGACTCGTCGTCGCCGTCGTAGTACCGCTTGGCGATCTCGACGACCGTCCGGCCCGCGTTCTCGTACAGCGCCTTGCGGGCGGTGTGCGTGGCGAGGGTCGAGCCGTTGCCCGGCAGGGAGAGGCCGATGGCCTCGGTCAGGCAGTTCATGGAGTTGGCCGTGAACATGCCGGAGCAGCTGCCGCAGGTCGGGCAGGCGTTCTCCTCGATACGGAGGATGTCCTCGTCCGAGACGTTCTCGTCGACCGCGTCGCTGATCGCGTTGACCAGGTCGAGTTTTCGGACCGTGCCGTCCACCAGCGTGGCCTTGCCGGCCTCCATCGGGCCGCCGGAGACGAAGACCGTCGGGATGTTGAGACGCAGGGCCGCGTTCAGCATGCCGGGGGTGATCTTGTCGCAATTGGAGATGCAGATCAGGGCGTCGGCGCAGTGCGCCTCCACCATGTACTCCACCGAGTCGGCGATCAGGTCGCGGGAAGGCAGGGAGTACAGCATGCCGCCGTGGCCCATCGCGATGCCGTCGTCCACGGCGATCGTGTTGAACTCGCGCGGGATGGCGCCCGCGGCGACGATCGCCTCGGAGACGATCCGGCCGACCGGCTGGAGGTGGGTGTGGCCGGGCACGAACTCGGTGAAGGAGTTGGCGACGGCGATGATCGGCTTCCGCCCGATGTCCGCGCCGGGTACACCGGAGGCACGCATAAGGGCGCGTGCGCCCGCCATGTTGCGGCCGTGGGTGACTGTGCGGGACCTGAGCTCGGGCATCGTCGCTCGCTCCTTCTGAGATCTCAGAGACATAGGAATCGACTGTTTTCGAGGGTACGCCGACCCTCCACGATCTGGACAGCCTGTCCGGATTGCGGGACGACTGTCTCGGTGAGCGGCGGCCGGACCGCTCCCCTCACGGTCCCGTCAGATGCCTCTGCACCACCGGCGCGATCCGCGCGATGATCGCCTCCGGGTCCGCGGACGCAAGGGGTTCGACCTGGATCACGTACCGCAGCATCGCCGTGCCCACCAGCTGCGCGGCCGCCAGTTCCGCCCGCAGCTCCGCGTCCGGCTGGTCGAGGCGGCCCGCCATCCTGCCCAGGAGCTGCGTGGCGATGAGCCTGCGGAAGACGGCCGCCGCCGTTTCGTTGTTCACCGCCGAGCGCACGATCGCGAGCAGCGGTACGCGGGTCGCTGGGTTCTCCCAGACGCCGAAGATGAAGCGGGTCAGGCGCTCGCCGACGCCGTCGAGCGGGCCCTCCTCGATCGCCGCGGGGGCGTCGAGCGCGGGCGCGAAGGCCACCTCGATCGACGACTCGAAGACCTGCTCCTTCGTGCCGAAGTAGTGGTGCACGAGGGCCGAGTCCACCCCGGCCGCCTTGGCGATCCCGCGTACGGACGTCTTCTCGTACCCCCGGGCGGAGAACTCGGTGCGGGCCGCCTCCAGGATGCGGTCCCGCGTCGCCGGTCCCTCGGCGGACTGCGTACGCGACGGGCGTCCCCTGCGGCGCGGCGCCGCGTCGCCCCGTGCGGCCGGCGTCACGACCGGGGCACCTTCACCGCGGACGCCAGATGCAGCCGCGTATAGGCGAGGGCCTCGGCGAGGTCGGCCTCGCGCTCGGCGCTGGACATCGCGCGGCGCGTGTTGACCTCGATGACGACGTGGCCGTCGAAGCCGCTCGTCGCCAGGCGCTCCAGGAGCTCGGCGCACGGCTGGGTGCCGCGGCCCGGCACCAGGTGCTCGTCCTTGGCGGAGCCCTTGCCGTCGGCGAGGTGGACGTGTCCGAGGCGGTCGCCCATGCGGTCGATCATGTCCATCGCGTCCGTGCGGGCGGTCGCGGTGTGGCTGAGGTCGACCGTGAAGTGGCGGTAGTCGTCCTTGGTGACGTCCCAGTCGGGGGCGTAGGCGAGCATCTCGCGGTCGCGGTAACGCCACGGGTACATGTTTTCGACAGCGAACCGGACGTCCGTCTCGTCGGCCATTTTCCAGATGCCGTCGACGAAGGCGTTCGCGTACCCGCGCTGCCAGCGGAAGGGCGGGTGCACGACGACGGTCGACGCGCCCAGCTTCTCGGCGGCGGCCTGTGCGCGCCGGAGCTTGACCCAGGGGTCCGTGGACCATACGCGCTGTGTGATCAGGAGACACGGCGCGTGCACGGCGAGGATCGGGATCTGGTGGTAGTCGCTGAGTCTGCGCAGGGCTTCGATGTCCTGACTGACGGGATCCGTCCAGACCATGACCTCGACACCGTCGTAGCCGAGGCGCGCGGCGATCTCGAAGGCCGTCGCCGTCGACTCCGGATAGACCGAGGCCGTCGACAGGGCGACCTTCGCATCCGGGATGCGCACCACTGGTTCTGCCACGAGGGACAGCGTACGGGCCCCGCCCCGGCACCCGGGAGGTGGTCTCCCACACACCCGGGTCGTATGTGACGTACGTCTACCGGTGAGGAGACGCGCCCTACGTCGCCGGAAGATGGTCGAGCCTGCGCAGGATCACGCCCTCGCGCAGCGCCCACGGGCAGATCTCCAGGGTCTCGACCCCGAAGAGATCCATCGCGCCCTCGGCCACGAGCGCCCCCGCGAGCAGCTGTCCGGCCCGGCCTTCGGAGACGCCGGGCAGTTCGGCGCGCTCCAGGGCCGTCATCGCGGCCAGCTGCGGCACCCAGTCCTCCAGGGACTTGCGCTTCAGCTCCCGCTGGACGTAGAGCCCCTCGGCGGAGCGTGCGGCGCCCGCGAGCCTGGCCAGCTGCTTGAACGTCTTCGACGTCGCCACGACGTGGTCCGGGGCGCCGAAGCGGCTGAACTCCCCGACCGTGCGCGCGATCTCGGCGCGCACGTGCCGTCGCAGCGCCTTCACGTCGGCGGGGTCCGGCGGGTCCTGGCTCAGCCAGGAGGACGTCAGACGGCCCGCGCCCAGCGGCAGGCTGACCGCGGCGTCCGGTTCCTCGTCGATGCCGTACGCGATTTCGAGCGAGCCGCCGCCGATGTCGATGACCAGGAGCTTTCCCGCCGACCAGCCGAACCAGCGGCGGGCGGCTAGGAAGGTGAGGCGGGCCTCCTCGGCGCCGGTGAGGACCTGGAGGTCGACGCCGGTCTCCTCCTTGACCGTGGCGAGGACCTGGTCGGCGTTGCTGGCCTCGCGCACCGCGGAGGTCGCGAACGGCAGCAGGTCCTCGACGCCCTTGTCCTCGGCGGCCTCCATCGCGTCGCGGACGGTGCCGACCAGGAGGCCGATGCCTTCGGGGCCGATCGCCCCGGCGTCGTCGAGGAGTTGGGCGAGGCGCAGGTCCGCCTTGTGCGAGTAAGCGGGCAGGGGGCGCGCGCCGGGGTGTGCGTCCACCACCAGCAGATGCACCGTGTTCGAACCTACGTCGAGGACACCGAGTCTCATATACGGAACGCTACTGCTCGCAGGGCTGTCGCTGGTCCTCGGACCGGGTACCGCGCGCATACCCTGGAGACGTGCCAAAGACGAAAAAGGCGAAGACCGACAAAACGAAGCCGAAGAATAAGTCGGGGAAGCCGGAGAAGGCCGCGAAGTCTGCCAAGTCTGCGCAGGCGCAGCCGGACGAGAAGGGCCTCGACTTCGCCCGGGCCTGGGTGGAGTTCCCTGATCCCGCGGACGACGAGCAGGTCTTCCGCTGTGATCTGACATGGCTGACCTCTCGGTGGAGCTGCATCTTCGGCAGTGGCTGCCAGGGCATCCAGGCGGGCCGGGCGGACGACGGGTGCTGCACGCTGGGCGCGCACTTCTCCGACGAGGACGACGAGAAGCGCGTCGCCGAGTCCGTGGCGCGGCTCACGCCGGACATCTGGCAGCACCACGACATCGGCACGGAGACCGGCTGGGTTTCGACGGACGACGACGGCGAGCGCCAGACCCGCCCGTACAACGGCTCCTGCATCTTCCAGAACCGCCCCGGTTTCGCCGGGGGCGCGGGGTGCTCGCTGCACATCCTGGCGCTGAAGGAGGGGCGCGAGCCGCTGGAGACGAAGCCGGACGTGTGCTGGCAGTTGCCGGTCCGGCGGACGTACGAGTGGATCGACCGGCCCGACGACACGCGGATCCTCCAGGTGTCCATCGGGGAGTACGACCGGCGGGGCTGGGGCCCCGGCGGGCACGATCTGCACTGGTGGTGCACGTCGGCGACCTCGGCGCACGGTGCGGGTGATCCCGTGTACGTCTCCTACCGCCCCGAGCTGACGGAGCTGATGGGCAAGGAGGGGTACGACCGGCTCGCGGAGCTGTGCGAGGAGCGCCTCGCTTCTCAGCTGCCGCTGGTCGCACCGCATCCGGCGGATCCCTCTCGCTGAACCCGGCCGGGGACTAGCTTCCGCTGGGGCTCGGGTCACCGCTGTCGCTCGGCGGGGGCGTCGAGTTGCCCGGGTCCGACGGTGTGGGGGTCGGGTCCGGGGTGGTCGGGGTCGGGTCCGGCGTCGTCGGGGTCGGGTCCGGGGTCGTCGGGGTCGGCCTCGGCTTCGGGGGTGTCGGGGTCGGGCGGGGGCCGGGGTGCGTCGGGCGGCCCGAACCGCTGCCGTACCCGTCGATCGAGACGATCGCCCCCGAGGGCGCGACGGAGACCCGGGCGCTCCAGTGCCCCGCGGGCTCGCGCGACCGGTCGACGTACACCCGGAGCGTGAACGTCTCGCCCGGTGAGAGCGTCCCGGACGACCGGCTCAGGTAGAGCCAGGACGCCCCCGCGCTCGCCGACCAGTGGACCGGCTCGCCCCCCGAGGCGGCGAGCGTGATCAGTGTCGTGCCGCCGCTCGGCTGCGCCGTGACGGTGAGGCGGCCGGCGCCGGTGCCGGACCGGGACGGCGGAGATCCGGAGCTGATGACCTCCACGGAGACGTCCGGTGAGCGGCTGCCCGCGGTGAAGCGGGGGTCGGGCGGGGTGTCGGCGTTGCCCGCGTTCTCGTAGTCCCCGGGCCTGCGGTCGCCGTTCGTGCCGTCGGGTCCGGAGTCGCTCGCGCTGACCGAGCGGCCGTCCTGGCCCTCGCCGGTCAGCGGCGCCCCTCGGTACGCCGCCCAGAGTGCGAGCACCGGGGCGGCCACCACGGTGGCGACGACCGTCGTCGTGACGGCACGCGCGCGCATCCGGTCACGGCGGGCCGCGTGGTCCTTGGGGTCCATCGGGAAGCCGCGCCGGTCGAAGCGCGGACCGCCGCCCCGCGCGCGCGGGACGTGCGCCATCGCCACGTGCACGGCGGCCCGGGGTGCCTCGATGACGGGCAGCGCGGCCGGGGACGCGGCGGTGCCGGGCCAGGCGCCGGATCCGGCGCGCTCGGCGGTGCGGCGGCAGCGCGGGCAGTCGTCGACGTGCCGGACGAGTTCGCGGCGCAGGGCCGTGCCCAGGAGGACCTGGTTGTCGCCGGTGAGGCGCGCGACGATCGGGCAGTTGCCGGTCTCCACGACGGCGAGGGCGGCCCGCGTGCGCTCTACTTCGCAGGCGGCGGAGGCAAGGAGATCGCGGGTCCTGACGACGTCCATGCCGACGACCGCGGCGACCTCGCGGGCGGAGAGCTGGTGGCGCACGGCGAGTTCGAGCGCCTCGCGCTGCTCGGGCGTCGTGCCCGCGGCCTCCGGCCAGGCCAGCTGGGCCAGTTCGCGGCGCCGCCGGCGCTCCGTTTCGTTCGGCGGCGCCGCGGACTCGGCGGACTCGGCAGGCCGGGCGGAGTCGGCGGGCTCGGCGGCCTTCGGGACGCGGGATGCTCCCCCGGAGGCGTGCGCGCCCTGCCGCTTGCGCTTCGCGTCGGCGAGGGCGCGCAGGCAGACCCAGCGGGCGAGTGCGTACAGCCAGGACTTCAGTTCGGCTTCGGCGGCCGGGCCGCGCGAGCCGCGGCGCTCGGCGATGGCGAGCACGTCGCCCACGGCGGCGGTCGCGGCTTCGTGGTCGCAGAGCACGGACAGGCAGTAGGTGAACAGGCCGTCCAGACACGGTTCGTAGCGTGCGGGAGGCGCCTGCGGCACCGAGCGGGGCACAACGCGCTGATGCGCGTCACGATGCGCCCGGTGTGCGCCGGTTGCTTGGGTGGGGGTTTCCGGCCTGCTGCTCATCACCCGTGCGAAGTTAGGCGGATGATGCCGGGCCGTTCCTCCCACTTGAGCACATTTAATCCTTACGGGTGAACAGATCCCTCAAAAGGGGACAGGAACCCGTGATTCCGGAACTGCCTCCGCGGCCGCGGTCCGGCTCGCGTGCGCCACTGTCAGTGCTGCCCGCTACGGTTCCGTTCATGGCTGCCCGTACGAAATCCACTAAGGACCGGCCGTCCTACCGCTGCACCGAGTGCGGCTGGCAGACGGCCAAGTGGCTCGGCCGCTGCCCCGAGTGCCAGGCCTGGGGGACGGTCGAGGAGTACGGCGCGCCCGCCGTCCGCACCACCGCCCCCGGCCGCGTCACCTCCTCCGCCCTGCCCATCGGCCAGGTCGACGGCCGCCAGGCCACCGCGCGCTCCACCGGCGTGCCCGAGTTCGACCGCGTCCTGGGCGGCGGCCTGGTCCCCGGCGCCGTGGTGCTCCTCGCGGGCGAGCCCGGCGTAGGCAAGTCGACGCTGCTCCTGGACGTCGCGGCGAAGTCGGCGAGCGACGAGCAGCGCACGCTCTATGTGACCGGCGAGGAGTCGGCGAGCCAGGTCCGGCTGCGCGCCGACCGCATCAAGGCCATCGACGACCACCTCTATCTCGCGGCGGAGACCGATCTCGCGGCCGTTCTGGGTCACTTGGACGCGGTGAAGCCGTCCCTCCTGATCCTCGACTCGGTCCAGACGGTCGCATCCCCGGAGATCGACGGGGCGCCGGGCGGCATGGCCCAGGTCCGCGAGGTGGCGGGCGCCCTGATCCGCGCCTCCAAGGAGCGCGGCATGTCCACGCTCCTGGTCGGCCATGTCACCAAGGACGGCGCGATCGCCGGACCCCGCCTCCTCGAACACCTCGTGGACGTCGTCCTGTCCTTCGAGGGCGACCGCCACGCGCGCCTGCGCCTGGTCCGGGGCGTCAAGAACCGGTACGGGACGACGGACGAGGTCGGCTGCTTCGAACTGCACGACGAGGGCATCACCGGCCTCGCCGACCCCAGCGGCCTGTTCCTCACCCGCCGCACGGAGGCCGTGCCCGGCACCTGCCTGACGGTCACCCTCGAAGGCCGCCGCCCCCTGGTGGCCGAGGTCCAGGCGCTCACCGTCGACTCCCAGATCCCCTCCCCCCGCCGCACCACGTCCGGCCTGGAGACCTCCCGCGTCTCGATGATGCTGGCGGTCCTGGAGCAGCGCGGCCGCATCACCGCACTGGGCAAGCGCGACATCTACAGCGCGACGGTCGGCGGGGTGAAGCTCACCGAGCCGGCCGCCGACCTCGCGGTGGCCCTCGCCCTGGCCAGCGCGGCCAGCGACACCCCGCTGCCGAAAAATCTCGTCGCGATCGGCGAAGTGGGCCTCGCGGGCGAGGTCAGAAGGGTCACGGGAGTCCAGCGCAGACTGGCCGAAGCGCACCGTCTGGGCTTCACGCACGCCCTTGTCCCGGCCGATCCGGGCAAGGTTCCGGCCGGTATGAAGGTCACCGAAGTCGCCGACATGGGGGACGCGCTGCGTGTTCTTCCGAGGTCGCGTCGCAGAGAGGCCCCACGGGAGAGCGAAGAGCGCCGGTAGACTTTGCCCTGGTCTCGCCCATCCGTACGAAGCAGTCGTGCGGACCGGGGCTTGGACAACCCGCGACCCGAGGAGTGCAGTGGCAGCCAACGACCGGGCGTCAGCTCCCGGCAAGTCCGGTGGAAGCTCCGGTGCGGACGGGCTGATGCGCGCCTCCCTGAGCGCGGTCGCGCCCGGCACGGGCCTGCGCGACGGACTCGAGCGCATCCTCCGCGGCAACACCGGAGGGCTCATCGTCCTCGGCTGGGACAAGACCGTCGAATCGATGTGTACGGGCGGCTTCATCCTGGACGTCGAGTTCACGGCGACCCGGCTGCGCGAGCTCTGCAAGCTCGACGGCGGCATCGTCGTCGACAAGGACATCACCAAGATCCTGCGGGCCGGCGTGCAGCTCGTGCCCGACCCGACCATCCCCACGGAGGAGACGGGCACCCGGCACCGCACCGCGGACCGCGTGTCCAAGCAGGTGGGCTTCCCCATCGTCTCCGTCTCCCAGTCCATGCGCCTGATCGCGCTCTACGTGGACGGTCAGCGCAAGGTCCTGGAGGACTCGGCGGCGATCCTGTCCCGCGCTAACCAGGCCCTGGCGACCCTGGAGCGCTACAAACTGCGCCTGGACGAGGTCGCGGGCACGCTGTCCGCCCTGGAGATCGAGGACCTGGTGACGGTCCGCGACGTCACCGCGGTCGCCCAGCGCCTGGAGATGGTGCGCCGCATCGCCACCGAGATCGCCGAGTACGTGGTGGAGCTGGGCACGGACGGACGTCTCCTCGCCCTGCAGCTGGACGAGTTGATCGCTGGCGTCGAGCCCGAGCGCGAGCTGGTCGTCCGGGACTACGTGCCCGAGCCGACGGCGAAGCGTTCCCGCACGGTCGAGGAGGCGCTCTTCGAGCTGGACGCCCTCTCGCACGCGGAGCTGCTCGAACTGCCCACCGTGGCGCGGGCCTTGGGTTACACCGGCTCCCCCGAGGCGCTGGACTCCGCGGTGTCCCCGCGGGGCTTCCGCCTCCTGGCCAAGGTGCCCCGGCTGCCCGGCGCGATCATCGACCGCCTCGTCGAGCACTTCGGGGGCCTGCAGAAGCTGCTCGCCGCGAGCGTCGACGACCTCCAGACCGTGGACGGCGTCGGTGAGGCGCGGGCCCGCAGCGTCCGGGAGGGGCTTTCGCGGCTCGCGGAGTCCTCGATCCTGGAGCGGTACGTCTAGCAGGTGCTGCCGGGTGGGTTCTCCCGCCCGGCACCCCGTCAGCCCTCTGCGAGCACGAATCAGCCCTCTTCGAGCACGAACGACGCCTGCACCGACTTCAGGCCGGGGGCCTTCGCCTCGACGAGGTAGGTCCCCGGCTTCGCGCTTCCCGCCGAAGGCGTCGCGCACTTCGGCTCGCTCCCCCGGCGGTCCCACTCGACGGTGCGCGTGACGCGCCCGTCACCCGGCACCCGCAGCAACAGGCTGCCGCTGCCCTCGGGGCAGTCCGCGGAGGACCAGATCTCCTTGTCGCTGTCGGCCTGAGTGATCGTGAGGACCGTCTTCTTGCCGCCGAGGTCGACCTTGCAGGCCTTGCCCGCGCTGTTCTGGGCGACGATCTCGAACTTCGGCTTCTCGCCGACCTCGTACCGGTTGTGAATGCTGCGCAGCTTCAACTTCACGTCGCCGCTCACGCAGTTGGGGATGCTCGACCCGGCGGGCAGTGTGCCGCCCGCGCCTCCGCCGCCCTTGCCGTCGTCGCCCGAGCCGCTGCCGTCGCCGCCCGCGGAGTCGCCCGAGCCGCCCGACCCCTCGGAATCACCGGAGCCGGAGTCACCGGAACCAGAACCGGAGCCGCCCTTGCCGTCCTCGTCGTCCGACTCGTCGCGTCCGCCGGGGTTTTGGCTGATGGCGGGCCCGGAGCTGGAGGGCCCCGGTGTGATGGACGTGGCCGGACCGGAGCCCGACGGGCCGTCGGCGCCGTCCTTCTTGCCCCCGCCCCCCATGGTGAGCACCCACACGATCAGGAGCGCCATGAGTCCGACCAAGGACAGCAGAACGGCCCTCCGACGCCAGTAGATGGTGGAGGGAAGCGGCCCGACCGGATTGCGCAGTGATCCCACGGCCCAAACCTTACGAGAGATCCGCGACTTGTCCTGCCCCACCCGCCGTCCAGAGTCACAAAGTTTCACGATCATCATCACGGAATGACTTACTCCGCTTTCTGACCCCTGTCTTTCGTCAGGGACTGTGACGGGACGATCGCCGGATGTGACGATTCGGACCTACTCCGTACCGTCCGTAATCATGGACACCATGACCGACGATCTCTATCGCGATGTCACCGACTTCGCCCATGACACCCCTACCTGGTTCCAGCACCTCGCCGAGGTGTGGACGGAGCTCGGACTGCTGCTTTTCGGCGCCCTCTTCATCGTCGCCTGGTGGCGTGCGCGGCGCGACGACCCCCGCGCTCTCGCGATAGCTGTTCTCGCGCCCCTCGTCACGGCGGTGGCGTACGTGTGCAGCGAGATGCTCAAGTCGGCGATCGACGAGGAACGTCCGTGCCGGGCCGTCGCCGGTGCGCTCCCCTCCATCGTCGAGTGCCCGGCGTACGGCGACTGGTCCTTCCCGAGCAACCACTCGACGATCGCGGGCGCCGCGGCGGTCGGCCTCGCGCTCGCCTGGCCGCGGATCGCGGCGCTCACGCTGCCGATGGCCGTGCTCATGGCGTTCTCGCGGGTCTTCGTGGGCGTGCACTATCCCCACGACGTGGCCGTGGGCCTCGTCCTCGGCGCCGTGCTCGCCTTCGTCCTCGTACGGGTGGCAACTCGCCCCGTGGCGCGGGTCGGCGAGGCGATGCGCGGTTCGTCGACGGGCGTCGTCAGGTGGTTCGCGGGGCCGGGGAACCCGGCGCAGCAGGCGCCCGCTTCGCACCGGCGGCCCGCGTCGCACCGGCGCTGAGCCGCCGTAACCGCTGAGGCGGAGGCGGGACTTCGTACGGCGGCACGTCAGAGCCGTACAAGTTCCGCTTCGTAGGCGACGATCGCCGCCTGGACGCGGTTCTTGACCTCCAGCCGGTCGAGAACCGCGCTCACGTACGCCTTGACCGTGCCCTCGACCAGATGGAGCCGGGCGGCGATCTCCGGGTTGGAGAGGCCCTCGCCGACGAGCCCGAGGACTTCGCGCTCGCGCGGGGTGAGGGACGCGGTGCGGGCGCGGGCGTCGGCGCCGCGGACCGTGCGCCGGGCGCCGTAGCCGTCGATGACGTGGCGGGCCACCTTCGGCGAGAGGAAGGCGGCGCCGCCGGCCACCGCGCGTACGCCCGCGATGAGTTCGTGCGGGTCGCCGGACTTCAGCAGGAAGCCGGTGGCTCCGCCGCTCAGCGCCCGTGCGACGTAGGCGTCCTCGGAGAAGGTCGTCAGCATCGCGACCGCGGTGCCCGGCAGCGTCCGTACGATCTCCTCGCCCGCGGTCAGACCGTCCAGGCCCGGCATACGGATGTCGAGCAGCGCGACGTCCGGGCGGTGGGCCTGCGCGAGCGCGACGGCCTCCCGGCCGTCACCGGCCTCCGCGACGACCTCGATGTCCTCGCCCGCGCCGAGGATGGCGCGGACGCCCGCACGGATCATCGCCTCGTCGTCGGCCAGCAGTACGCGGATCACCGCACTCATCGTTTCCTCTCCTGTTCGGCTCCGCCGCCGGTCCCGGCCTTGGGGATCACGCTCTTCTGTACGACGGCCCCGTCCTTGAAGCAGATCCGGAAGTGCTCGACGCTGACGAAGAGTTCACCGCTCGCGCGGTAGTAGCGGCAGTCCGCGCCTTCGGGGGGCGGGGTCGGGGCGCGCTCCTCGGGCGGGTCGGTCGCGGTTCTGGCGGGCAGGAGGCGTTCGGCGTCGGCCTGCGGGCGGCCGAGCGCGATCCGGGCGTAGTCGGCGGGGTCGAGAACGGCCTGCGACCGGGAGTAGGCGTACCAGGCGAAGGCGCCGCCCACGAGGAGCACGCCGGTGGCGAGGGCGGCGCCGAAAGCCATTACGGTTCTGCGTCGCGCGTACGCGATACGGGTCCCCGCGGGGGCGGGCGGCCCCGGCAGGGGCTTCTCGTCCTGCGCCGGGAGGCGAGCGACCAGCCGGAAGCCGTCGCCGTGCGGCCCGGCGTCGAGGCTGCCGCCGAGGTCCTCGATCCGGGCCCGCAGCCCCACGAGGCCGGAACCGGCTCCGGGGCCCGGTCCCTCCGCCTGCGCGGGCCCGTTGGAGACGATGACGGCGGCCGCCCGTATCTCCACGGTGACCGGGGCGCCGGGGGCGTGCTTGGCGGCGTTGGTCAGGGCTTCCCGGACGACCCGGTGGACGGTCCGCCCGTGCTCCTCCGTCGCGGACTGTTCCTCCTCGACGTACGTGACCGGCAGTCCCGATTCGGCGGCCCGTTCGACCAGGGCCCGTACGCTCTCGCCCGCCGGGGCCAGCGGGGCGACCTCGTCTCCCTCTTCCCTCAGCAGCCCGATGATCTCGTGCAGCCGGTCCGTGGCGTCCGACGCGGCCGCGCGCAGGTCGGCTGCGGCGCTCCGGTGCCGTTCCGGCAGGTCGGGGGCCACCTGGAGGGCGCCGGCCCGCACGGCGATGAGGCTCAGCTCGTGGCCGAGGGAGTCGTGCATGTCCTGGGCGATCCTGGCCCGTTCCCGGAGCCTGGCCCGGTCGGCGACGATGCGCTGCTCGCGCTCCAGCTGGGCGGCGCGGGACCAGCCCGCGGCGGACAGTTCGCGGCCCTGGCGGAGGTAGCGGCCCGCGAGCCACGGGAAGACCGCGCCGAAGAGCAGCGTGCCCATGAGGACCAGCCACTCCACCACGGGGTCCTCTCCGCGTACGAGGATCTTGGCCGTCCCCGCAAGGGCGGTGGCCCCGAAGAGGAGGAGCGCGGGCCGCAGCCGGGCGGCCCAGCGGCCCATCAGCAGCGCGAATACGGCCAGGGCGGGGCCGTACGAGAGGGTGAACAGGGAGGGTGCCGCGGCCACCCCCAGCGCTGCCGCCGCCGCGAAGCCCGCCGGGGGGTTCCTTCGCCAGAGGCCCGCGGCCAGCGCGAGGACCGCGAGCCCCGCGGCCTCTTGCCAGGCCTCGCGGGGCTCGTTCAACCCCAGCCGGTCCACCGTCAACGCGGGCAGGGCAAGGGCCACCCAGAGAAGGGCGTCCCGCCCCCGACCGCTCATCACCCACCCGACGCTACGTCTTCCCCCCCCCCCCCCCCCCCGGCCCGCGGGACGGCGCCCCCCCCCAACAAGAACCCCCCCCCCACCCCCCCACCCCCCCCCCCACCAAAAAAAAAAAAAAC
>NZ_JBNNJZ010000090.1:19397-22097 GCF_050270335.1 Streptomyces sp. NPDC059900 | reverse complement strand
GCTGAAGCGCATCCGCAGGGCGGAGTGCATCGGCACCCGGCCGCTGACGCCCTCGACGATCCGGACGAGCTGGGGGGCGTCCGTGTCGCGCGGCGGCATGAAATCGGTCACGCGGACCGTGCCGCGCGGGGTGTCCCACTCGGATTCCAGGATCAGTGAGTCGCCGCGGTATGTGCGCCGCGCGGCTGTCGGCGGTGGCGCGTCAGGGCTGTGTGCGGGCCCAAGACGCCAGAATCCGTGCTCCTCCGTGCCGAGCAATCCGGCGAAGATGGCGTGCGAGTCGAAGCGGGGCAGGCACAACCAGTCGACTGTGCCGTCCCGGCAGACCAGGGCGGCGGTCTGCATGTCTCCGATGAGTGCGTAATCCTCGATGCGCCCGGCCACGTGCATCTCCAGTCAAACGGCCACGTCGCCCTCTCGGGCGCCCGCTCTACGGTCAAGGGTTCGCTGTAAAACGAACTGCGCGAGCCTGGTGTTCCGGGCGAACGGTCGGGGGTGGTGCCGTTGATCGGGTCGGCTCGGCAGCGAGTGTCCGAGCAGGATACGACGCACCCCGGCCATCTGCTTGCCGCTCCCGCCAACGGGGCTGCGCCGAACGGGTGAGCACCTGGTGAGGAAGGTGTGACGTGGCTGGCCGAGCGTGGCCGGAAGCAGCCTCCCTTCGTCGCTGATACCCTGGTAGCCCGTGAGCCGGTGGTCATAGAACCCCCGAACCGCAGCGACGGCACCTCCTCCAGACCCCTTGGACGACGCCGGTACGCACCCTCCAGACCGCGACCACGGGAGCCCCCTCCTGGCCATGCAGCCCAAATCCACGACGACCAAGCACATCTTCGTCACCGGGGGTGTCGCCTCTTCCCTCGGCAAGGGTCTGACTGCCTCCAGCCTCGGCGCGCTGCTCAAAGCGCGGGGCCTCCGGGTCACCATGCAGAAGCTCGACCCGTACCTGAACGTCGACCCCGGCACGATGAACCCCTTCCAGCACGGCGAGGTGTTCGTCACGAACGACGGCGCCGAGACCGACCTGGACATCGGCCACTACGAGCGCTTCCTGGACGTCGACCTCGACGGCACGGCCAACGTCACCACCGGCCAGGTCTACTCGCAGGTCATCGCCAAGGAGCGGCGCGGCGAGTACCTCGGCGACACGGTCCAGGTCATCCCGCACATCACGAACGAGATCAAGCACCGCATCCGGCGCATGGCGACCGAGGACGTCGACGTCGTCATCACCGAGGTCGGCGGCACGGTCGGCGACATCGAGTCCCTGCCGTTCCTGGAGACCGTCCGCCAGGTCCGCCACGAGGTCGGCCGCGACAACGTCTTCGTCGTGCACATCTCGCTGCTGCCCTACATCGGCCCGTCCGGTGAGCTGAAGACCAAGCCGACCCAGCACTCGGTCGCGGCCCTGCGCAACATCGGCATCCAGCCGGACGCCATCGTGCTGCGCGCCGACCGTGACGTGCCGACCGCCATCAAGCGCAAGATCTCGCTGATGTGCGACGTCGACGAGGACGCGGTGGTCGCCGCCATCGACGCCAAGTCGATCTACGACATCCCCAAGGTCCTGCACACCGAGGGCCTGGACGCCTACGTGGTGCGCAAGCTGGACCTGCCGTTCCGCGACGTGAACTGGACCCAGTGGGAGGACCTTCTTGACCGGGTCCACAACCCGGACCACGAGGTCACCATCGCGCTGGTCGGCAAGTACATCGACCTGCCCGACGCCTACCTCTCGGTGACCGAGGCCCTGCGCGCCGGCGGCTTCGCCAACCGCGCCCGCGTCAAGGTCAAGTGGGTCACCTCCGACGACTGCAAGACCGCCGCGGGCGCCGCCAAGCAGCTCGGCGACGTCGACGCGATCTGCATCCCCGGCGGCTTCGGCGACCGCGGTGTCACCGGCAAGGTCGGCGCCATCACCTTCGCTCGCGAGAACAAGATCCCGCTGCTCGGCCTCTGCCTCGGCCTGCAGTGCATCGTGATCGAGGCCGCACGGAACCTCGCCGACATCCCCGACGCCAACTCCACCGAGTTCGACGCCGCGACCGCCCACCCGGTCATCTCGACGATGGCGGAGCAGCTGGACATCGTCGCGGGCGAGGGCGACATGGGCGGCACGATGCGCCTGGGCATGTACCCCGCGAAGCTCGCCGAGGGCTCCATCGCCCGTGAGGTGTACGACGGCAAGGAGTACGTCGAGGAGCGCCACCGTCACCGCTACGAGGTGAACAACTCCTACCGCGCCGAGCTGGAGAAGAAGGCGGGCATCCTCTTCTCGGGCACCTCCCCGGACGGCAAGCTCGTCGAGTACGTCGAGTACCCCCGCGAGGTCCACCCCTACCTGGTCGCCACCCAGGCGCACCCGGAGCTGCGCTCGCGCCCGACCCGCCCGCACCCGCTCTTCGCGGGTCTGGTGAAGGCCGCCGTGGAGTGCCAGACGAGTAAGTAACACAAGAGCGATACGGTTGCCGGGGTACGAGCCTTATGGGGCGCGTGCCCCGGTTTCTGTTTGCACGCGTGGGAGGACAGGGCGACATGACGATCAAGGACACCGCCGAGGAGTGGCAGGTCACGGCGACAACGACGCCCTTCGTGGGGAACAAGACCTCCGTCCGCACGGACGACGTGGTCATGCCCGACGGGACCGTCGTCCACCGTGACTACCAGGTGCACCCCGGATCGGTCGCCGTCCTCGCCCTC
>NZ_JBNNJZ010000090.1:0-19387 GCF_050270335.1 Streptomyces sp. NPDC059900 | reverse complement strand
GGCCGCGTCCTGGTCCTGCGCCAGTACCGCCACCCCGTGCGCCACAAGCTCTGGGAGATCCCGGCCGGGCTGCTCGACGTGCCCGGCGAGAACCCCCTGCACGCCGCCCAGCGCGAGCTCTACGAAGAGGCGCACGTCAAGGCGGAGGACTGGCGTGTCCTGACCGACGTCTTCACCACGCCCGGCGGCTGTGACGAGGCCGTGCGCATCTTCCTCGCCCGCGATCTCTCCGAGGCCGAGGGCGAGCGCTTCGAAGTCTCCGAGGAGGAGGCCGACATGGAGCTGGCGCGGGTACCGCTCGAAGAGCTCGTACGCGGTGTGCTCGCCGGTGAGCTGCACAACAACTGCCTGGTCGTGGGCGCCCTTTCGCTGACCGCCGTGCTGGGCGGCGACGGCGTCGACGCGCTGCGCCCGGCCGACGCGCCCTGGCCCGCGCGCCCCTTCGAGGCCTGAGCCAGCGACTCCGGTATGACGATCTACTGATCCGATCGGGGGACTTGTGCGCGCCGCTCGCCGGGGCGGGCCCCGGGGCCTGAACTAGGCTCTGGAAGCGTCCCGACCGGAGTCCCGGCGGGTTCGCGCGCAGGCGGACGGAGCATGGCCCGTGACGGATCAGGCGGTCGACACGGACGGATCGGCAGCGGGCGGCGCGGTGCCGCGGCCCGCCCCGGACCGGACTCACGACGACGGCCGATTCGTCGGCAGGCGCAGGGAGTTGAAAGAGCTCCGCGCCGACATCGACCGCGCCGGACTCGACACCATCTCGGGACGCAAGGCGCCGCGCGCCCGCGTCCTGCTCATCGCGGGCCGCCCCGGATCGGGCCGCACCTCGCTCGCCGGGGAACTCGCACGGCAGGTCGCCGGGAACTACCCCGACGGGGTGCTCCACGCCCACCTCACCGACCCCGACGGCACGCGCGTACCCACGGACCGCACCGCACGCGAACTCCTGGACGCCCTCGGTGTCCCGGCACCCGCGGGTGCCGACGAGGACGAGCTCTGCGAAGTGCTCAGGAACGCGCTCTCGGACCGCAGGGCCCTGCTGCTCCTGGACGGCGCGGCGGACGCCGAGCAGGTCGACCCGCTGATCCCGGACGCGCCCGACTGCCTGGCCGTCGCCGTCTCGGAAGGGCCGCTCACCGGCATCCCCGACGTGCGGCCGTGCACGCTGGGCGGCCTCGACACCCCCGCCGCGGTCGAACTGCTCTCCCGGGCGGCGGGCCCGGTGCGCATCACCGTCGACCCGCGGTCCGCGGAGAGCCTGGTCGAGGCGTGCGCCGCGCACCCCGCCGCGCTCGTCCTGGCCGGCGGCTGGCTCTGCGGGCGGCCCAAGGCCGCCGTCGCCGACCTGGCCAAGCAGGTGCACGACCGGGCCGGGGACGAGTCGGCCTCCGGCGCCCTTGCCCGGATGTTCGAGCTGTCGTACACCTCGCTGCCGGGGGCCGCCGCGCGGATACTGCGGCTCCTGTCCCTGGCGCCGGCCGGCCACGTCGACCCGCACACCGCGTCCGCGCTCGCGGGCTGCTCGGTCTCCGCCGCCCGCACGACCCTGGACGACTTCGTGAAGCTCGGCCTGATCAGGGCCGTGCCGTCGCCGCTTCCGCAGTACGAGCTGCCCGGCTGTCTGGTGCCGCTGCTGCGTGCGCGCACCGAGAGCCAGGACCGGCCCGCGGAGATCCAGCTGGCGCGGGCCAGGATGCTGGAGCGGACCGTACGCCTCCTGCAGTCCTGCCGGGCGATCACGGAGCCGGACGGCTCGACGTCCCGCAAGAAGCTCGCAGGACTGCCCCGCGCCCTGCGCTTCCCCAACCCCGCGGCCGCCTCCGAGTGGCTGCACATCCGCCGCCCCGCCCTGCTCGCCGCCGCCCGCCTCGCGGTGGCCGACGGAGAGCTCGACACCCTGGCCCGGCGCCTGATGGCGGCCCTGACGCGGGCCCTGGTCGCCCACCGGGGCACGGAGGACGCCGCCCCCGACCTGTACGGCATCCACCGCCTGGTCCTGGACGTGGCCGAGCGCCGGAAGCTGCCCCGCGAGAAGGCGGCGGCCCTGCTGAACCTCGCCGACCTGGACGCGAGGACGGGACGTACGCAAGGGGCGCTGGTGCGGTATCGCCTCGCTCTGGACGCCGGACGGGAAGCAAATGATCCGTACGCGACCGGCCGCGCGATGGAATCCGTAGGCGGCGCCTACCAGGAGCTCGGGGACTTCTCGCGGGCCTCCGACTGGTTCGGGCGGGCCCTCGCCCACCGGCTCGCGCGCGACGAGCGCACCGACGCCGCCCGCCTCTACGGCCGCATCGGCACGGTGCACACCTACGCGGGCCGCTACGGCGAGGCCCTGCGCAACTGGAGCTCGGCCGTCACCGGGCACCGCAAGACCGGCGATGTGGCGGGCCAGGCAAGGGCGTTGAGCGAACTGGCCCGGGTGCAGGAGTACGCGGGGCGGCCCGAGGAGTCGCTGCGCACCTGCCAGGAAGCCGTCGAGCTCGCGCGGCAGGCCGAGGACGTACGGCTCCAGGCGGCGCTGCAGCTCAGGCTGGCCGACACCCTGGATCACCTGGGCGACCCGGCGGCCGCCCGGCTGCACCGCAGCGCCGCCGGGCGGATGCTGGGAACAGAGCTCGATGAGGTCACAGGGCGTGCGTCGGGTGATCGACAGAAAGGCGCAGGTGGGGCTTCCGCCTGCGAAATCCGTAGCGCTTCCGCAGAAGATTGATGCATTGAAAGGCTAGACAGCGAGAAGTCCTTCATTAGACTGGCTCCGCCGCGTACTTCCGTGGTGTCTCCGATGCGCCCTCTTGTGTATCGGTATGTAGTGCATTGCCCGAAGAATCCCAGAGCCAAGAGGACCGTGATCGACGTGAAGGTCGGCATCCCCCGCGAGGTCAAGAACAACGAGTTCCGGGTGGCCATCACCCCCGCCGGTGTGCACGAGCTGGTGCGCCACGGCCACCAGGTCGTCATCGAGCGGGACGCCGGTGTCGGCTCCTCGATCACGGACGCGGAGTACGTCTCCGCCGGCGCCCGCATCCTGGACACCGCGGACGAGGTCTGGGCCACGGCCGACCTCCTCCTGAAGGTCAAGGAGCCCATCGCGGAGGAGTACCACCGCCTCCGCAAGGACCAGACCCTCTTCACCTACCTGCACCTGGCCGCCTCCAAGGAGTGCACGGACGCGCTCCTGGAGTCCGGCACCACCGCCATCGCGTACGAGACCGTCGAGACCGCGAACCGCGCGCTCCCGCTGCTCGCCCCGATGTCCGAGGTCGCGGGCCGCCTGGCCCCGCAGGTCGGCGCCTACCACCTGATGGCCGCCAACGGCGGCCGCGGTGTGCTGCCCGGCGGTGTCCCCGGCGTCGCGGCCGGCAAGGCCGTGGTCATCGGCGGCGGCGTCTCCGGCTGGAACGCCATGCAGATCGCCATCGGCATGGGCTTCCACGTGACCCTGCTCGACAAGGACATCAACAAGCTCAAGGAGGCGGACAAGATCTTCGGCACGAAGATCCAGACCGTCGTCTCCAACGCCTTCGAGCTCGAGAAGGCCTGCATCGAGGCCGACCTCGTCATCGGCGCCGTCCTCATCCCGGGTGCCAAGGCGCCCAAGCTCGTCACCAACGAGCTCGTCTCGCGGATGAAGCCGGGAAGTGTCCTTGTCGACATCGCGATCGACCAGGGCGGCTGCTTCGAGGACTCGCACCCGACGACGCACGCCGAGCCGACCTTCCCGGTCCACAACTCGGTGTTCTACTGCGTCGCCAACATGCCCGGCGCGGTGCCCAACACCTCGACGTACGCGCTGACCAACGCGACGATGCCGTACATCGTCGAGCTGGCGAACCGCGGCTGGGCCGAGGCGATCCGCCGCGACAAGGCCCTTGGCCTGGGCCTCAACACCCATGACGGCAAGGTCGTTTACAAGGAGGTCGCCGAGGCGCACGGTCTCGAGCACGTCGAGCTCGAGGCGCTCATCGGCTGAACCTGACCGCTTTCGTCAACGAAAGTCGTCAATCTCACGCCAACGGCCGGACCTTGAGAGGGGTCCGGCCGTATGCGTATGTCCATGGACATGGTCAACTCGCCTTGAACGTAACCCTTTAACCGATTCGCACCCCACGGAATTATGCCGACGGCACGTCGCGCACCCTTGACATGGGGGCGTTCGATTGCCGACACATCGGGCCGGGTCCGGCGGATTGTGTTGCTGCGGAGCGGTGACACGCCATAGAGTCGCCAACCGTCGGCATGGTGCCACGCTGACCTATCGAGAAATTTCCTGGTCACCAAGGAGGTAAGACGACTTGTGAATGAGTCGACATTTGCTCCCGGGGGTGGTCAACCAGGAATGTCTGAGCGCGGCCAAGGACCCGTGGGGCTCGAGGCCGTCGGCTCCGTCGCTGTCCGCACCTTCGCAGCCCGCCAGAACCCCCAGCAGACACAGCCGACACCGTCTGCAGACCAGAGCATGGATGGCCATCACGTGAACGCCATGGCCGGCGACCGGAGTGGCGATAACACCACCCACACCCAACTCGCCGACTACGAGGAACTGCCCCAGGGGCACTTCTACGACCCTGACGCCGAGTACGAGCCCGATCCCGAGTACGCGGCCACGCTGGCCCCGGACGCGGCCCGTCAGCGCCGTGAGCGCATCGGTCCCACGGGACGCCCGCTGCCGTACTTCCCGATCCCGGGTCCGCTGACCGACCACGGTCCCGCGAAGATCATCGCGATGTGCAACCAGAAGGGCGGCGTGGGCAAGACGACGTCGACCATCAACCTGGGTGCCGCGCTCGCGGAGTACGGACGCCGGGTCCTGCTCGTCGACTTCGACCCGCAGGGCGCCCTTTCCGTGGGCCTCGGGGTGAACCCGATGGAGCTGGACCTCACGGTCTACAACCTGCTCATGGAGCGGGGCATGTCGGCGGACGAGGTGCTGCTGAAGACGGCGGTCCCGAACATGGACCTGCTGCCCAGCAACATCGACCTGTCGGCCGCCGAAGTGCAGTTGGTGAGCGAGGTCGCGCGCGAGTCCACGCTCCAGCGGGCCCTGAAGCCGCTGATGCAGGACTACGACTACATCGTGATCGACTGTCAGCCCTCGCTCGGTCTGCTCACCGTGAACGCCCTGACGGCGGCCCACAAGGTGATAGTGCCGCTCGAGTGCGAGTTCTTCGCGCTGCGCGGTGTGGCCCTGCTGACGGAGACCATCGAGAAGGTCCAGGAGCGGCTCAACCCCGACCTGGAGCTCGACGGCATCCTGGCCACCATGTACGACTCCCGCACGGTGCACAGCCGTGAGGTGCTCGCGCGGGTGGTCGAGGCCTTCGACGATCACGTCTACCACACGGTGATCGGACGCACGGTGCGCTTCCCGGAGACCACGGTCGCCGGTGAGCCGATCACGACGTACGCATCGAACTCGGTCGGCGCGGCCGCTTATCGCCAGCTCGCCAGGGAGGTGCTCGCCCGGTGTCACGCCGAGTGAGTCTGCCGGGGGCCGACGAACTGTTCCGTACGACCGGGGGGATGGCGCTGCAGTCGTCGTCCCCGCGACGCCAGGCCAACGGCGAGGCGCGGGTGCCGGGGCCCGCTGGCGAGAGCGACGAGGCCGCTGCCGTCGACGCGCACGGCAGCGTCTCGTCGCAAGAAGGCGGTGACCCCGCCGAACACGGCGCCGCCGACGCGGAGTCGGGCGAGTCCCGCACCCGGTCGGCAGCCGCCGACGCGGAGAAGGAAGGGCGCGCTCCCGCCCGGGGCCAGGAAGGCGCCGCGGCACAGAGCGGCGGCCGGTCCGCGAACTCCTCCTCCACGGCACAGGCACGGCGGCGCGCGCGGGCGGCCAACCGGCGGCCCAGCGGGCGCGAGCGGCACGACGAGAAGATCACCGTGTACGTCTCCGCCGAGGAGCTGATGGACCTCGAGCACGCGCGTCTGGTGCTGCGGGGCGAGCACGGACTCGCGGTCGACCGCGGGCGCATCGTCCGCGAGGCGGTGGCCGTCGTTCTCGCGGATCTTGAGTCCCGCGGGGACGCGAGCATTCTCGTACGACGGCTTCGCGGGCGGTAGCGGTAGCGTTCCCGCCGATGCCCCTGAACGACGATTCCGCACCGGCCGCCCGTCGGCGTGCGCTGGGGCGTGGCCCCGGGGCGGCTCCCGCGGAGCCCGCGCCGGAGCCGGTCCCTGAGCCCGTCCCGGAGCCTGAGGCGCCGGCCGAGTCCGAGGCGCCGGCCGAGTCCGAGGCGCCGGCCGAGTCCGAGGCGCCCGCCGAGGGCGGGGCCGAGGTGTCGCCCGAGCCCGACGACGGGCGGTTCAAGGTCCGCCTCGCCAACTTCGAGGGCCCCTTCGATCTGCTGCTCCAGCTCATCTCGAAGCACAAGATGGACGTCACCGAAGTCGCGCTGTCGACGGTGACCGACGAGTTCATGGCGTACATCCGCGCCATGGGACCCGACTGGGACCTGGATCAGACCACCGAGTTCCTCGTGGTCGCCGCCACCCTGCTCGACCTCAAGGCGGCCCGGCTGCTGCCCTCCGCCGAGGTCGAGGACGAAGCGGATCTGGCGCTGCTCGAAGCGCGGGACCTGCTCTTCGCGCGGCTGCTCCAGTACCGCGCGTACAAGGAGATCGCCGACATCTTCAGCGGGCGGCTCGACGAGGAGGCGCGGCGCTATCCGCGCACGGTCGGTCTGGAGGCCCACCACGCCGAGCTGCTGCCCGAGGTGGTCATCAGCATCGGCGCCGCGGGGTTCGCCGCGCTGGCCGTGAAGGCGATGCAGCCGCGGGCGAAGCCCCAGGTGTACGTCGACCACATCCATGCCCCGCTGGTCTCCGTGCAGGAGCAGGCCGGGGTGGTGGTGGCCCGGCTCCGGGAGCGGGGTCAGATCAGCTTCCAGGTGCTCGTCGAGGACGCGGGGGACACCCTCACCGTCGTGGCCCGCTTCCTGGCTCTCCTGGAGCTGTATCGCGAGAAGGCCGTCGATCTCGACCAGGACGAGGCCCTGGGCGAGCTGATGGTGCGGTGGACCGGCGGGGAGGGCGAAGCCGAGCCGACGGTCACCGACGAGTTCGACCGCGCACCCGATCAGCCGGGTGGGACGACTGAGGAGACGGTCACATGAGTGCGCAGAGTCCTGCGGGTGATCTGGTGAGCGCCGTCGCCGATCTGGAGCTGCGGCCCGCCCTTGAGGCCGTGCTCATGGTCGTCGACGAACCGGCCACCGAGGAGCACCTCGCCAAGATCCTCGACCGGCCCCGGCGGCAGATCGCCGACGCGGTGCGGGAGCTCGCCGACGAGTACACCGTGCAGCGCAGGGGCTTCGAGCTGCGGCTCGTGGCGGGCGGCTGGCGGTTCTACACGCGCCCGGAGTACTCGGCCGCCGTCGAGCGCTTCGTCCTCGACGGTCAGCAGGCGCGGCTCACCCAGGCGGCCCTGGAGACCCTGGCGGTCGTCGCGTACCGCCAGCCGGTCAGCCGGTCGCGGGTCTCCGCGGTGCGCGGAGTGAACTGTGACGGGGTGATGCGGACGCTTCTCCAGCGGGGTCTGGTGGAGGAGGTGGGCGCGGAACCCGAAACAGGTGCGATCCTGTACAGGACGACGAACTACTTTCTGGAGCGGATGGGCCTGCGCGGCCTGGACGAGCTCCCGGAGCTCGCGCCCTTCCTCCCCGAGGCGGAGGCGATCGAGGCCGAGACGCTGGAAGGCGTACCGTCGTTCGATCCGGACGCACCCGATGCACCGGGTTACGAGTACACGCAGGACACAGCCGACTAACGGAAATTTGATGCGAAGCAGCAACGGCAGGAACAGCAGCGGAAACAACGGCGGGAGCCGTGGTGGCAACAGCGGCAGCCGTGGCAGCAGCGGTGGTCGCGGCGGCAGCGGCGGCGGCCGCGGGAACTACCGCGGCGCCGGCAACAGCCGGGACGACCGGCGCGACGACAGGCGTGACGACCGGCGCGACGACCGCCGGGACGACAGGCCCAGCAGGCCGAAGAAGCCGCGTCCCGAGGAGCGTCGCTACGACGTGGGCCCCGGCGGCAACCAGGACGGCCCGAAGTCCGGGCGCGGCGCCTCCGCGCGCGGCGGCGCCAAGGGCGGCCCCAGGGCGCCCCAGGGCCCGGCCAGGGGCAGCGGCAACCGGCGCGGCGCGGGAGTTCCCTCGACGTCCCGTGAGTACGACGCGCGGCAGGAAGAGCGCAACCGCGAGCGTTACGCGGGCAAGCCGAAGGTGAGCACGCCCAAGACCTTCCCCGGCGCCGAGCAGGAGGGCGAGCGCCTCCAGAAGATCCTCGCCCGCGCGGGCTACGGCTCGCGGCGTGCCTGCGAGGAGCTGGTCGACGAGGCCCGTGTCGAGGTCAACGGCGAGATCGTCATGGAGCAGGGGCTGCGCGTCGACCCCGAGAAGGACGAGATCAAGGTGGACGGCCTGACGGTCGCCACGCAGTCGTACCAGTTCTTCTCGCTGAACAAGCCTGCCGGTGTCGTCTCCACCATGGAGGACAACGAGGGCCGCCAGTGCCTGGGCGACTACGTGACCAACCGCGAGACGCGCCTCTTCCACGTGGGACGGCTCGACACCGAGACCGAGGGCGTCATCCTGCTCACCAACCACGGTGAGCTGGCCCATCGCCTCACGCACCCGAAGTACGGCGTGAAGAAGGTCTACCTCGCGCACATCGTCGGCCCGATCCCTCGTGACCTGGGCAAGCAGCTCAAGGACGGCATCCAGCTCGAGGACGGGTACGCCCGCGCGGACCACTTCCGCGTCGTCGAGCAGACCGGCAAGAACTACCTGGTCGAGGTGACGCTGCACGAGGGCCGCAAGCACATCGTGCGCCGCATGCTCGCGGAGGCCGGGTTCCCGGTCGACAAGCTGGTGCGGACGTCCTTCGGGCCGATCACGCTCGGCGACCAGAAGTCCGGATGGCTGCGCAGGCTGTCCAACACCGAGGTCGGCATGCTGATGCAGGAAGTCGACCTGTAGGCGAGAGCGAGTCCGGCGAAGGCGGCCGGTCCCTGCGGATGCAGGGGCCGGCCGCCTTTTTGCGTTGCGGGACCGGCCCGCCCGCCTTTATAGTCGCACTGACCATAAAGGGAGAGGGGGGAGTCATGCAGGGCTACGACAAGTACGCGTTCGAACCGTTCGCCGTCACCGTCGACCTCGCCGTCTTCACCGTCCGCGCGGGCCGCCTGCACGTGCTGCTCGTCGAGCGCGGCCAGGAACCGTACGCGGGACGCTGGGCCCTGCCCGGCGGATTCGTGCTGCCGGACGAGTCCGCCGAGACCGCCGCGGGACGCGAGCTCGCCGAGGAGACCGGCCTCGCGGACAGCGCGGGGCTCCACCTGGAGCAGCTGCGCACCTACAGCGCACCGGACCGCGATCCCCGGATGCGTGTCGTCTCGGTCGCCTTCGCCGCGCTCGTCCCCGATCCGCCCGCGGTGCGCGCGGGCAGCGACGCGGCCCGCGCGGAGTGGCTGCCCTACGGCACCCCGGGGCCGCTCGCCTTCGACCACGACCAGATCCTCGCCGACGCCCACGACCGCGTGTGCGCCAAGTTCGAGTACACCGGCCTGGCCACGGCCTTCTGCCCGCCCGAGTTCACGCTCGGCGAGCTGCGCCAGGTCTACGAGACGGTGTGGGCCGCCGATCTCGACCCCGCCAACTTCCGGCGCAAGGTGCTCGGCACCCCCGGCTTCGTCGAGGCGATCCCGGGCGCCGCGCGCCTGACCGGCGGCCGGGGCAAACCGGCGGCCCTCTACCGGGCGGGCCCGGCCACCGCCCTGCACCCGCCCCTCCTGCGCCCCTCGACCGCCCTTTCGGAAGGAAGCTCCTCATGAAGCGTGCCGCCACCGGATCCCTGATCGGCCTCGCCCTCGGGGACGCGCTCGGTTTCCCGACCGAGTTCAACGACGTGCCGTCGATCCTCGCCAAGTGCGGGCCCTGGCGGGAGATGGAGCTGCCCCGGCCCGCGATCGTCACGGACGACACGCAGATGACGCTGGCGCTCGGCCGCGGCCTGCATACCGCCATGGGCCGCGGACTGCTCGTGCCCAAGCGGATGGAGCGGCCGGTGCGCGAGGAGTTCGTGGAGTGGTACCAGTCGCCGGAGAACAACCGCGCGCCCGGCAACACCTGCCTGAAGGCCTGCTACCTCCTCAAGACCGGAAAGCCGTGGGAGGAGGCCAGCCAGGTGCACTCCAAGGGCTGCGGCGCCAACATGCGCGTCGCGCCCGTCGGGCTCGTCCCCGGCCTCAGCGACGCGCAACGGTCCGGCGCCGCCCAGCTCCAGTCCGCCCTCACCCACGGCCACCCCACCGCGCTCGCGGCCAGCGACCTCACCGCGTACGCGGTCAAGCTGCTCGCCGGGGGCGCGGAACCGATGGGCCTGGTCGGGCTGCTGCGCTCGTACGCCATCGAGAACCGCACCCGCTACCGCCACGACTGGCTCGGCGACCTGTGGACCCGCTCCCAGGACCCGACCCCCGAACACTTCATCGCGCGCGGCTGGGACGACTGCCTCGCGATCCTGGAACGCCTCGCGGCCGCGCTGCGCGACGCCAACCCGGAGACCGACCCTTGCCTGGCCACCGGCGCGGGCTGGATAGCCGAAGAAGCCCTCGCCACCGGCCTGCTGTGCTTCCTGATGTTCCCCGACGAGCCTCTCACCGCCCTGCGCCGGGCGGCCTGCACCTCGGGCGACTCCGACTCGATCGCCTGCCTGGCCGGCGCGTTCGCGGGGGCCCACCTGGGCGCGGACGTCTGGCCCGCCGAGTGGGCCGAGCGGATCGAATACCGGGAGGAACTCCTCCGGCTCGGAGCGCTCTGGGATTCTTGAGGCATGACTGTCGACCTCGGCCCCGGCCTCTACGCCGATCTCGCTTCCGTCGCGGCGGAGCAGAAGGACCCTCTGCTGTTCGCGACGGTCTCGGGAGCTCACCTGTACGGCTTCCCGTCCCGCGACTCCGACGTGGACCTGCGCGGGGTGCATCTGCTGCCGGTGACCGATCTGGTGGGGCTGCGGGAGCCGGAGGAGACCCGCTCGGAGATGTGGGACCGCGACGGCGTGGAGATGGACCTCGTCACGCACGACCTGCGCAAGTTCGTGAGCCTGATGCTGCGGCACAACGGCTACGTCCTGGAGCAGCTGCTCTCGCCGCTGGTGGCGCACACGACGGACGCCCACGCGGAGCTCGTCTCGCTGGCGCCCTCGGTGCTCACCAGCCATCACGCCCACCACTACCGCGGGTTCGCCAGGACCCAGTGGCGGCTCTTCGAGAAGAACGGCGAGCTCAAGCCGCTGCTCTACACGTTCCGCGTACTGCTGACCGGGATCCATCTGATGCGCAGCGGTTGTGTGCTCGCCCATCTGCCCACGCTCGTGGAGGAGGTGGGCGGCTCCGTGGCCCCCGCCTATCTGCCGGACCTCGTCAGCGCCAAGAGCGAGGCCGAGCACGGCGGCGCCGACGTGGACCGTGCGCTCGTGGCCGCCGACGTGGAGCGGCTGCACGGAGTCCTCGACGAGGCGCAGGCGGGCTCAGGGCTTCCGGGCGTCCCCCGTGCGTTCGACGCCCTGGACGATCTCGTCGTGCGGGTACGGCTCGAGGGCTGATGCCCGGCGTACGCGGAACAGGAAGTCCGCCACCCGCTCCCGGTCCGGCTCGGCGGGCAGCGGCGAGCGGGCGGCCGCCGTCTCCGCCTCCCGGGCGAGGCGCCGCATCTGGGACTCGACCTCCGGCCAGGGCACCTCGCCGCGCTTGACCGCGAGCAGCGGTTCGCGCTGGTCGCCGACGTCGATCGTCAGGCTGCCGGTGCGCAGGAGGTCGCGGCAGCTCGTCAGGAGGCGCAAGAGGTGCATGGCGTGCTTCCAGCGGGGGGCGCCGTGCAGGCGTACGTCGTCCGTGAGCTTCTTGTGCTGGCCCAGTGCGTAGCGGGCGAACGTGTCGTGGGCGTGGCGGGAGAGGAACGCGTCGCGCAGGGCGAGGAGTTCGCGGCCGGTGTCCGTGACGTGTTCCACCAAGGGGGAGTGCAGGCACTCCAGGATGTTCGGGTTGGCGCGCAGGGCCAGTTCGCAAAAGCGCTCCACTTCCCAGCTGAACTGTTCCTCCGCAGGGCCTTCCAGGTGCGTGGGCGGCTTCTCGAAGCGCCAGAAGAGCGGTGTGGGGGCCAGGAAGACACCCCTGCGGTCGGTGTCGCTGCCGTCCGTGGCCAGGCCGAAGGCGCGCGAGCCCATCACGCAGGCATAGACGGTGTGGTCGCGTACGAGATCCAGGGCCGGGGCCTCGACGTCCTTGGGGCTGTGCATGCCCGGAGCGTACGGCCGCCGACTAGGCGAGGGTGATCGAATTTCCGGTGACCGTGATGTTCTGCGGGTCCAGCGGGCGCGGCGCGGGGCCGCCCGCCACCGAGGCGTCCGCCACCTTGTACTTGCTGCCGTGGCAGGGGCAGTTGATCGTGCCGCCCGCGACCTCGGCGACCACGCAGCCCGAGTGGGTGCAGACCGCGGAGAAGGCCTTGAAGTCGCCCTTCTCGGGCTGGGTCACGACGACCTTCTTGTCCTTGAAGATCTTGCCGCCGCCGACCGGGATGTCGGAGGTCTTGGCCAGCTCCTCGCCCTTGGGCGGCGGTTGCTTCTTCCCGCCGGACTTCGACGGCGCCGCCGAGGTGGCCGCCGACGTCGGCGGCGGCTGCTCCGGCTCCGCGCCCTCGTCGCCGTACTTGCTGCATCCCGCGGTCAGCGCGACCGCGCCGCCCGCCGCGAGGACACCGCGCCGGGAAGGCCGTGTGCCGCTCATGTCGTCACCCCGAACGTACGGAAGAACCACAGCGCCGACGTCCACCAGACCACCGTGAGGACCACGAAGACCAGGCCCCCGACCACCGGAAGCAGCCAGCCGGGCAGCTTCTCCGAGCGGAGCAGCAGCATCTTGGCGCTGAACGCGCCGAAGAAGAAGCAGCCGAGCAGCGAGTGCCACATCACCCGCGTCGAGTACGTCTGATAGCCGAGGGCGTAGAGGCAGTGGACCGCCACGGGCACCGACACCAGGAACGCGATCCGGCCCGACCAGCGGTGCAGCGCCGACGACCAGGACGGCCCCGGCAGGCGTCCGTACACCATGAGTGCCGAGACGACCTGGACCAGGGCGAAGGCGAACGCCGTCGAGCCGAGCCAGGCCTTGACCGCGCTCGTGCTGCTGAACCCGGCGAGGTTGAACGCCGTGCCCGCGGGGTCGTGCGACTTGCCGTACACGCCAAGGCCCACCGCGACGGCCGCGGCGACCAGGGCGGGGACGAGGAAGCGGGCGGCGCGCGGGCGGCGGTGCTCGCCCGCGCCGGGGGGCGGGCCGAAGCCGCCCTGTGTCGCGGCGTTCGGATCGACGCTCATGGCGGCTCCCTGGTCGGGGCGGAGCGGGGTCAGGGCACGACGGGGCGGGCGGTGAGTTCGCCGCCGTCGTACGGGACGGCGCCGCTCTCCGGGTCGAGGCGCGGGGCGGGCTGCGGCTTGCCGTCCTCCTTGAGGATTCCGACCTGCCGCCCGTCGGGCAGGACGATCCAGCCGCCGTCGATCTCGGCGCCGCGCACCTCGGTGGTCGCGCGGTACAGGCCGGAGGGCTTCTTGGCCCTGGCGGCGGTGAAGTCCCGCGGCTGCTTGTCGATCTCGACCGTGCCGCGGACCGCGTTGTCGGCGAGGGTGGCGTCCAGCTTCGCGCCGTTCTTGCCGGTCAGGCGCATGGAACCGTCGTCCTTGACGTCGCCCTTCAGCCAGGACTCGGCGTCACGGCCGTTGCAGTAGTACGCGATGGCTTTGTCGTCACGGACCGAGACGGAGACCGCGGCGGCGTCGTCGGCCGTGCGGCCCGCGTACTCGGACTTCCCGGCCGGCCTCTTCGCAGGGCTCTTCGACGGGCTCTTGGTGGGCGCGGGCGTGCTTTTGGTGGGCTTCGCGGACGGGGAGGCCGGCGAGGTCGCGCCGGGCGAGTCCTTCCCGTACGACGAATTGCCCTCCCCTGTCGTCGCGTTGAGCGACAGCATGAACAGGGCGAGCAGCAGTCCCCCCAGAAGCGTGTAGAGCGGTCCCGAGCGCTTCATGCGGCCTCCCCCGAGGCGTGGGCCGTGACGGCTCCTCCATGCAAGCGGACCCGTGCCCCGGCGTCCATAGTTGAACGCCCACCAATCGGCCCAAGTGGCGACAGGGGGCGATTCGGGTGACATTGGCAGGGTCTGAGGCCCGCGCCCCTCGATGCGCCGGCCCGGCCACTCACTCGAAAGGCGCGACCATGGCGGGTAACGATCTGGGAAGCCTTCTCGGCGGTCTCCTCGGCGGCGGCCAAGGGGGCCAGGGCGGCCAAGGAGGCCACGGCGGCTCCGGAGGCGGCAACGTCCTCGGCTCGCTGCTCGGCGGCCTCCTCGGCGGCGGCGCGGGCGGTGCCGGTGGCGCCGGTGGCGCCGGCGCGCAGGGCGGCAATCCGCTGGGCGGCCTGATGGACATGATCACGAAGTCGGGCCTGGTCAGCCAGGACCAGCTCGACTCCTGGGTCGGCAAGGGCGACAACCAGCCGCTGAGCCCGGACCACGTCAAGCAGGCCGTCCCCGACGAGACCCTGGACAGGGTCGCCACCGAGGCGGGCGTCAGCCGTGACGAGGCCGCCGACCAGATCGCGCGGCAGCTGCCGCAGGCCGTGGACAAACTGACCCCGGAAGGGCAGGTTCCGTCCGGCTCCCTGGAGGACCTCATCAAGGAGCAGAAGCTCTGACCCCACCGTGCTCCCCACCCCGGTGAGGCACGCGGCGTCCGTCTCGGCAGGCGGGCGCCGCGCACCCGTCCCCGGGGGCCTGACTACCCTTGTCGGTACATCAGTCATACGTACGCGAGCGAGGAGCAGCACTGTGGCGGTACGAGCGGTCCGGGGCGCCGTCCAACTGGAACGGGACGCGGCCGACCACATGGACGAGCAGGTCAGCGAGCTGCTCACCGCCATCATCGAGCGGAACGGGCTGAGCCAGGAGGACCTGATCAGCATCTGGTTCACCGCGACGCCCGACCTGCACAGCGACTTCCCCGCGGCGGCGGCCCGCAGGCTCGGCATCGTGGACGTCCCGCTGATCTGCGCCCAGGAGCTGCAGATCGAGGGCGCCATGCCCCGGGTGGTCCGCGTCCTCGCGCACATCGAGTCCGAGAAGCCCCGCGCCGAGATCACGCACGTCTACCTCGGCGCCGCGGCCACCCTGCGCAAGGACATCGCCCAGTGAGAACCGCCCTCGTCATCGGCACCGGCCTGATCGGCACCTCCGCGGCCCTGGCCCTGGCCTCGCGCGGCGTGACCGTGCACCTCGCCGACCACGACCCCGGTCAGGCCCGCACGGCGGCCGCGCTCGGCGCGGGCACCGACGAGGCGCCCGAAGGCCGGGTCGACCTGTGTGTCGTCGCCGTACCGCCCGCGCACGTCGCGGCGACCCTGGCCGACGTCATGCGGCGCGGCGTGGCCCGCGGCTACCTCGACGTGGCGAGCGTCAAGGGCGGCCCGCGCCGCGAGCTCGAAGCCCTCGGCATCGACCTCACCCCGTACATCGGCACGCACCCCATGTCGGGGCGCGAGCGCAACGGCCCCCTGGCCGGTACCGCCGACCTCTTCGAGGGGCGGCCCTGGGTCCTCACGCCCACCCGTGACACCGACACCGAGGTCCTCAACCTCGCCCTGGAGCTGGTCGCCCTCTGCCGTGCCGTGCCGGTCGTCATGGACGCCGACGCGCACGACCGCGCGGTCGCGCTCGTCTCGCACATGCCGCACCTGGTCTCCAGCATGGTCGCCGCACGCCTGGAGAACGCCGAGGAGACGGCGGTGCGCCTGTGCGGGCAGGGCATCCGTGACGTCACACGCATCGCCGCGTCGGACCCGGGCATGTGGATCGACATCCTGTCGGCCAACCCCGGCCCCGTCGCCGATCTGCTTTCCGCCGTCGCCGCCGACCTCGACGAGACGGTGACGGCGCTGCGGGCCCTGCAATCCGCGGACGACGCCAAACGGCGCGAAGGCGCCGCCGGGGTCGAGAGCATGCTGCGGCGCGGGAACGCGGGACAGATCCGGGTGCCCGGCAAGCACGGCGCCGCCCCGACGACGTACGAGGTCGTAGCGGTGCTCATCGACGACCAGCCGGGACAGCTGGCGAGGATCTTCGCCGACGCGGACCGGGCCGGCGTGAACATCGAGGACGTACGCATCGAGCACGCGACGGGCCAGCAGGCGGGCCTCATGCAGCTGATGGTGGAGCCGAAGGCGGTTCCGGTGCTCACCGCGGCGCTGCGCGAGCGGGGCTGGGCGATCCGGCAGTAAAGGCCCGGGGCATCCGGCAGTAAGAGGTGCGCGCGGGGGCCGGTAACCTTGTGCGGGGCGTGTCTGCGCCCCGCTACCCCGCCCCCGCGTCCTGAGAAAGGTTTCGCACCCCGTGGAAACCGTGGAAACCGCCGGTCCGGCGCCCGCAGCAGTGATCGTCGCCATCGACGGGCCCTCCGGCACGGGCAAGTCGAGCACCTCGAAGGCCGTCGCCGCCCAGCTCGGCCTCAGCTACCTGGACACCGGCGCCCAGTACCGCGCGATCACCTGGTGGATGGTCCACAACGGCATCGAGCTGAGCGACCCCACCGCCATCGCCGCGGTCGCGGGCAAGCCCGAGATCATCTCCGGCACCGACCCGCTCGCCCCGACCATCACGGTCGACGGCACGGACGTCGCAGGGCCGATCCGCACCACCGAGGTCACCTCCAAGGTCAGCGCCGTCAGCGCCGTCCCCGAGGTGCGCGCCCGCATCACGGAGCTGCAGCGCACCATCGCCGCGTCCGCCGAGAAGGGCATCGTCGTCGAGGGCCGTGACATCGGTACGACCGTCCTGCCCGACGCCGACCTGAAGATCTTCCTGACGGCTTCGCCGGAGGCCCGCGCGGCCCGCCGCAGCGGCGAGCTCAAGGGCGCGGACGTCGCCGCCACGCGTGAGGCGCTCATCAAGCGGGACACCGCCGACTCGAGCCGCAAGACGTCCCCCCTTGCCAAGGCCGGCGACGCCGTCGAGGTGGACACCACCGAGCTCACGCTCCAGCAGGTCATCGAGTGCGTCGTCACCCTTGTCGAGGAGAAGCGGGCGGCGAAGTGACCGCGGCGCCGTCGGAACGGGGTGCGGAGGTCGGCCGCCGCATCGGCGTCGGCCTCATGTACGGCCTGTGGAAGCCCCGCGTCCTCGGCGCCTGGAAGGTCCCCGCGACCGGCCCGGTGATCCTGGCCGTGAACCACTCCCACAACGTCGACGGCCCGATGGTGATGGGGACGGCACCGAGGCCGACGCACTTCCTCATCAAGAAGGAAGCGTTCGTCGGACCCCTCGACCGCTTCCTGCGCGGCATCGGGCAGGTGAAGGTGGACCGGGACATCGCCGACCGCACGGCGATCACCCGGGCCCTCGGCATCCTCGACGACGGCGGCGTACTGGGGATCTTCCCCGAGGGCACCAGAGGCGAGGGCAACTTCGCCTCGCTGCGCTCCGGCCTCGCCTACTTCGCCGTACGCAGCGGAGCGCCGATCGTTCCGGTCGCGGTCCTGGGAAGCACGGAGAAGCGCGGACGGTTGATAAAGGGGCTGCCCCCGCTGCGCAGCAGGGTCGACGTCGTCTTCGGAGACCCTTTCGAAGCGGGCGACTCCGGCGGGCGGCGCACGCGCAAGGCCCTCGACGAGGCGACCGTGCGCATCCAGGAGCGGCTCACCGCTCACCTGGACGACGCCAGGCGCCTGACCGGGCACTGAGCGAGACTTTCAGTAGTGGCCCGCCGCGAGGCGGTCCACCGATCACGAACACGACAGAGGTACGGACTTCATGAACGACCAGATCCAGCCCGAAGGCTCGGCCGAGCCTGAGCACGGGGCGCTTGGCGACGCCGAGTACGCGGAGTTCATGGAGCTCGCCGCGGAGGAGGGCTTCGACGCCGAGGAAGTCGAAGGCGCGATCGGCGACGCGGGCCACGGCCCGCTGCCCGCCCTCGCGGTGGTCGGCCGCCCGAACGTCGGCAAGTCGACCCTCGTCAACCGCATCATCGGCCGCCGCGAGGCCGTCGTCGAGGACAAGCCGGGCGTCACCCGCGACCGCGTGACGTACGAGGCCGAGTGGGCGGGCCGCCGCTTCAAGCTCGTCGACACCGGCGGCTGGGAGCAGGACGTCCTCGGCATCGACGCGTCCGTGGCCGCCCAGGCCGAGTACGCGATCGAGGCCGCCGACGCGGTCGTCTTCGTCGTGGACGCCACGGTCGGCGCCACCGACACCGACGAAGCCGTCGTACGGCTGCTCCGCAAGTCGGGCAAGCCCGTCGTCCTGTGCGCCAACAAGGTGGACGGCCAGTCCGGCGAGGCCGACGCCACCGCCCTGTGGTCCCTCGGCCTCGGCGAGCCGCACCCCGTCTCCGCACTGCACGGCCGCGGCACCGGCGACATGCTGGACGCCGTCATCGACGCCCTTCCCGACGCGCCCGCGGCGAGCTTCGGCACCGCCATCGGCGGCCCGCGCCGCATCGCGCTCATCGGCCGCCCGAACGTCGGCAAGTCGTCCCTGCTCAACAAGGTGGCCAACGAGAACCGCGTGGTCGTCAACGAGATCGCGGGCACCACCCGTGACCCGGTCGACGAGCTCATCGAACTCGGCGGCGTCGTGTGGAAGTTCGTGGACACCGCGGGCATCCGCAAGCGCGTCCACCTCCAGCAGGGCGCCGACTACTACGCCTCGCTGCGCACGGCCGCCGCCGTCGAGAAGGCGGAGGTCGCGGTCATCCTGATCGACGCGAGCGAGTCGATCAGCGTCCAGGACCAGCGCATCGTCACGATGGCCGTCGAGGCGGGCCGCGCGATCGTCGTCGCGTACAACAAGTGGGACACCCTCGACGAGGAGCGCCGCTACTACCTGGAGCGGGAGATCGAGACCGAGCTCCTCCAGGTGGCGTGGGCCCCGCGGGTCAATGTCTCCGCCGCCACCGGCCGGCACATGGAGAAGCTCGTCCCGGCGATCGAGACGGCCCTCGCGGGTTGGGAGACGCGCGTGCCGACCGGGCGGCTCAACGCCTTCCTCGGCGAGCTCGTGGCCTCCCACCCGCACCCGATCCGGGGCGGCAAGCAGCCCCGCATCCTCTTCGGCACCCAGGCGGGCACGAAGCCGCCGCGGTTCGTGCTCTTCTCCTCCGGCTTCATCGAGCACGGCTACCGCCGCTTCGTGGAGCGCAGGCTCCGCGAGGAGTTCGGCTTCGAGGGCACGCCGATCCACATCTCGGTGCGGGTGCGCGAGAAGCGCGGCCGCAACAAGTAGGCACGGACGGACCAACGGGCCGGGGCCCGCCTCCTTCAAGGAGGCGGGCCCCGGCC